>DASUNJ010000551.1:0-2765 GCA_036277235.1 Thermoanaerobaculia bacterium
CTATCGAAAGGATGGCGTTGATCTGTTCGTCCTCCCCGCCGCGATCCAGATAGAAGTTCGTCCCCGCGCTCAGGCCCGACAGCGGAAGGTGATTCATTGCCGTTGCTCTCACCCCCGGAATCTGCTCGAGCCGCGCACGCATAGCTTCACTGAACTGATCACGGTTCCGATACGTATCTCGGGTCGGCTTTACCCACATCGCGGCCAGACCCTCGGTCTCGAAACCGCGTTCGACCGACATCAGCCGCCAATAGCTGCCGCCAAGCAGTCCGGCCCCGGTCAGGAGCACAAATGCCAGCGCCACCTCCGCCACCGCCAGCGTCGCACGGACCCGGTTCGCCGCCCGTCCGGAAGTCGTACTCCGTCCCGATGAGCGCATCGCGTCCTGTGGGTCGGTCCGCGCGGCGAGCATCGCCGGAAGTGGGCCCACCAGCAATGCCGTCGTGATCGTGAGTCCAAGTCCGCAGGCCAGGACTCCCACGCTGACCGCAACCGAATCAAGCCGTGGCAAGGTCGGCGGCAACAGCCTCACCAGCACGGGAAGCCCGGCCCACGCCAGCGCGATTCCGCCCACTCCTCCCACTACCGCCAATAAGGCGCTCTCGACAAATACGCTCCGCACCAGCCTGCTCCTGCTCGCGCCCAGCGCGGCCCGGACCGCCAGCTCCCGCTGCCGTTTCAACCCAAGCGCGGTCAGAATATTCGCGATGTTCACCGCCGCCACAACCAACACCAGCGCCACACTCACCAGCAGGAACCACATCGTTGCCCGTATATCGCCCACAGCCGAATCCAGCAGGCTCCTCACTTTTACTCCGGTATCGCGCGCATCATTAAACCCGGATTCCACGATTCCTGCGTGTACGGTGGAAAGTCGCTCGGCCGCGGCGGCAATCGTTACCCCTTTCTTTACGCGTCCGATCACGAATGCATTTCTGTTCCCAACCCGAACCTCCCGCGACAGCGGTGTCCATAACTGTGGTGGTCCACCAGGCAGCATCAGACTCTGGCTCTCGGATGTTTGAACGCTGAACCTGGTCGGCATCACGCCAACCACGACGTGAGGGCGTCCGTCCAGAACAAGCTGGGTCCCTACCACCTGCTCGTTACCTCCGAAGCGATTCCGCCAGAAGCCTTCGCTCAAAACGACCACGGCGGATCCACCGCCCGCATCGTCGGCCGGCGCCAGACACCGGCCGAGTATCGGCAAGACGCCCAGAGCCTCGAACACTCCTGACGTCGCCTCCTGACCTCGAATCACTTCCGCTCCGGCGTTCGCGCGCAACACGTAGGACGAATCGACATACGCGCCTAGTGACTCGAATCCGGTGTCTGCCTTTAGCCACTCAAACAATACCGGTGCCTTCGGGTCCATTAAATCCGAGCCCGTCCGCGCTAGCACCTTCGCCGAGGTCTGCCAGATCCGCGCCAACCGCTCCGGTTCCGGGTAGGGCAGCGGCCGCAGCAGTACGCTTTCCACGACGCTGTAAACCGCCGTTGTCGCCCCGATTGCCAGCGCGATCGTCGACACTACTGCAAGGGCGGTCCCGGGTCTCAGCCGGAAAGATCGAATCGCCTGCCGGAGATCCTGCTGCCAGCTCTCCACAAACGACCAGCCACGAGTGTCGCGGCATTCTTCTGCCCGCCGTGTCACGCCTTCCATCGCCAGGTAGGCGAGCCGGCGCGCCTCCTCGGGATCGAGGCCACGGGAGACGAGTTCCTGAGTGCGTTGATCCAGGTGAAAAGCTAACTCTTCATCCAGTTCGCGATCGACATCCTCGCGCCGGAACAGCGACCGCAGACGCAGAGGGATGATAAGGATCCAGCGCTCCAGCCGCATTGGTTATGCCTCCTTCAACTTGACGACTCGCGTAATGGCTGAAGAGAGCCCGTTCCAGCTGGCCACTTCTTTCTCCAACTGGCCGCGGCCCAGTCGCGTGAGCTTATAGAACTTCGCCCGCCGGTTGTTCTCGGTCATCTTCCACTCCGACCGGATCCAGCCCAGCTGCTCCAGCTTGTGAAGGGCAGGGTAGAGCGAGCCGTCACTGACCTGGAGGACGTCGCCGGACACCTGCTGCAATCGCAGCCTGATGGCCCATCCGTGCAGCGGCTCCAACGCGAGAATCTTCAGAATCAGCAGGTTAAGCGTGCCAAGGACAAGATCGGGCGGCTTGCTCATAACTCCTCTCGGTTACCAAGGGCAGAATGCAACAGCTCCCCTCGGAAATCAAGAGGAACATCGCAACGCCCTCCGGCCGCGTCCGGGGCTGCGGCATGACGCCCAAGGTGCTGCGGGAGGTAGCCCGAGAGGCTGCTACCCGAGCAGGAATCGAGAACCTCGCCCCGCACGACCTGTGGCGTACTTGTGCCAGGCTGTGTTTCTCAGGTGGCGAACTGGGATCAGATTCAGTTCTTGCTTGGCCATGTTTCCATGTAGATCGCGATCAACGGCGAAGTGCTTAACACGCCCGTTCCCAATTGGCTTCCTTCAAGCTCGTTATCGGGAGAGCCTCGGCACTCGCCTCGAGCGGCCGGCACCGCCGATGAACGCTAACGACTAGGTAGTTGTTACTTGCGACTCGACGAGCCAGCCTCTGTACAATCACCGGGCGGCCGTTGTGAACGCAATCGCACCATCCTTCGTCGCCACGCTCGTCTGCGGGGTCATCGCGTGTTGCGCGACCGAGTCGCGCACGCAGTGCCGTTTCGCAGACTCTCCGTCGAACGCGACGTGGACGTATCGCTTCCGTGCAGAACCAGGGACT
>DASUNJ010000552.1:0-2328 GCA_036277235.1 Thermoanaerobaculia bacterium
TGGGGTGCGGCCCGTCGCGGTGCTGCGGGGGCTGGGCGGCCTCGGAAAGACCGCCCTTGCTGCCGAAGCGATCGGCCTCTGGCACGAGCCGTTTCGCTGGGTCTTCGCCTTCCAAGCCAAGCCGGTGGCGTTGCCGCTGGACGACTTCCTGCGAAATCTCCACGCGACCTGGATGGAGCAGCAGGGCGACTACGCCGCCAGAGTCGCGCAGTACCCCGTGGAGGCGATCTGGCGGCCAGCGGTCGAGGAATTCACCGGCGCGCGGCGGCAGGAGGCGCTGCGCGAAAACCTGGTGGCGGCGCTCAAGGCCGAGCCGGTGCTCCTGGTGCTCGACAACTTCGAGACCTGTCTAGTGCCACAGCCGGCGGAGGGCGGCGTAGGGCATGCCTGCCAGGACCCGGAATGGGACGCCCTGCTGGCCGCCCTGGCGACGGGCCTGGTCGGGTCCAACAGTCGGGTGCTGATCACCTCCCGCTGGCCGCCGGCGGCGCTGGGTGGCGCGGCGGCCGTCGAAGACCTGCTCCTCGGGCCGCTCCCGCCCGGCGAGGCGGCCCTTTACGTCCGCAGCCATCCGGTGTTGCGCAAGCTCGTCTTCGAGGGCGGCGGCGCCGGCCGTGCCCTGGCCTTCCGCTTGGTCAACGTGAGCCGGGGGCATCCGCTGCTCCTCGACCGCCTCGCGCGCCTGGCAGAGCGTGACACGGCCGCGCTCGACGCGGCGCTTCAGCGCCTGGAGGAGCAGGGGCTCACGCACCTGCCGGACATCTTCACCGCCAAAGTTCAGGACCCTTCCGAGCGGCAGTACCTCGAGGACGCCCTCGCCGGCTCCATCGATCTGCTGTTGGAGCGTGTCGGGCCAGAGGCCCGCCGCGCGCTCTGGGTGCTGGCGCTGGCGAATGAGCCCGTCACGGCAAAGCTGTGGCGGCAAGTGTGGACGGGGCGGGACTTCGAAGAGGATCACCTTCTCAAACTCAGGGCGCTGCTGGCGAACCTCGACGCCCTGCCGCCCGACCTGCGTCGCAAGCTCCAAGAGCTGCCGGAGGAGTTCCGGGCGAAGGTCGCCGCTCTGGACGTGGGACCGTCGAAGCCGCTTCGGCTGAGGACTTCGAGTCCCTCCGCCACGCACTGGTGCAGAGCGGCCTGGTCACAGAGGAGCGGGAAGGGGAAGCCGACGAGAACCCGGACTACACCTGCCACGAGCTGGTACGGGAGCGGGTCCTGGCCTGGATGGACCGACTGCCTGCCGAGACCGGCGAGCGCAGCCGCGAGCAGGTCTGGGCTGCCTACGGCGACCGGCTGGTGTCGGCCTATCAAGGTCTCGTTAAGAGGAATCAGCACGGCGACGCTCTGAAGGCCGGCGTGCGGGCGCTCCGCTACGTGGTGCGGGCAGGCGCCTTCGAGAAGTTGGAAGCCTTCGCTAGCCAGTTGGTAGTCACCACCCATGATTCGCGGGTCCTCCGGATCCTCCTGCCCGAATTGGAGGGGGCGGCCGCCGCCGTGCCGCCCGGCGAGACCCGCTGGAGGGCGCTCACCTATCTCGCCGATGCGCTACGCAACGACGGGCAGCCCGACACCAGCCTCTCCCACTACTCCGCTGCGGCCGCCGAGGCCGAGGAAACCCAGGCGGCAAACGGCCTGGCCTGGATCACCGGGAACTGGGCCAATGCGCTCACGATGTGTGGCCGGCTGGAAGCCGCCCAAGAAAAACACAGGGAGAGCGCACGCTGGGCGGAGCACGCGGGGCACCCGGGCGTGAACGTACTAGGCAGCGAGCTGGAGGGTCTACGGATCGACGTGATGCTCGGTCGCACGGAGGAGGTGCTGCCAAAGATCGAATCTGGCCTCGAATGCCTGAGGGCCTGGTGGGCGACGCCCACGTGGGTGGAGATGAGCTCCATCGCATGCATTGTAGTCTCGCGGACGAACGGACCACCTCTCGGCGCGGCGAGGGCGTGCCGGAGGCTCCCGATCCCGAGTTCCTCGGCCGAGCCTTGATCGGCGCGCTGAACATTGCCGCCCAAGCACACTTAGCCCTTGAGCACTGGGAGCCGGCGCTCGATCGCATCGGTGAGATGTCGGCGGTCAAGCGCGCCCGCGGCGCCTCGGAGCACGAGATCGCCATCGATCGCTTCAATCGCTATCACCCCTTGCTCGCACTGGGCCGCCTGGCCGAGGCCCAGCGAGAGCTGGAGTACTGCTTGGAGGTCTTCGGGGCGGCCGAGGACCACGCGGGCCGTGGGCGGGTCCTGTCCGGCCTGGCGGATCTAAGCGCCATGAAAGGCGATCTGGCGCACGCAGTCGCTCTACAACGCCGCGCCCTGGCACTTCGCA
>DASUNJ010000553.1:0-2601 GCA_036277235.1 Thermoanaerobaculia bacterium
TGGTGCCGGTGCTGCCGGTGCCGCTCGTCGCCGCGGTGCTGCTCGCGGCGCACGGCGAGGCGCTCTCCGAGCTCGAGGTGAAGGCCCGCACCCACCGGCGGATGGCCGAGCTCGAGGCCGCCGGCGCCCACGTCTACATTCCGCGCCGCGACCAGGACTACGCGGTCACCGCCGGCCTCCGCGCCCTCGTCGAGCGCCACCTCGCGACCTCCCGAGAAGGCCTCTACGCCGCCGCCCCCGCCGAGCTCCAACTCCTCCGCTACTACGCCAACTCGATCGCGCACCTCGGCCCGGCGGCGGCAAAAACCCGCGCGGCTGATGGAGCAGCTGCGCCTGCGGGTCAAGAACGTCGACTTCGACAACCAGGGCGGCGTCCGCAGCCGCCGGACTTCCCGTAGCTTCGGCGACTGCTCCGCGTCGGGCAAAGCTCAGCGCCGCGGACTGCTGGGCCAATCTAGCGGCGACAGCGATTCGCCGTCGCTGGAACACCGACGCACCGCGAAAAGGGCGCTCCGGTGTCGCCGTTGCGCTCCCGCTCTTTGGCGGCTAATATCGTGTGCCGCAAAGGAAATCGATTCAACGGCTGATGCCACAAAAACCTTACCAGGCCCTCAGGAGCCCGCTCGCCTGGAGCCTTGGGATTATCGTTCTCGCGAACCTCCTCTTTTTCGCCCTGCTGGTTGCGGCACAAGGTAACCAAGAGGTGATCATTGCCAGGGTTCGAGCGGCGTTCGAAACGGGTGAGCTGGGACTTGCCGACTACCTCTTTTTCGACTCGCGGCGCGGCTGGCACCAGTATAACGATTGCAACGTCCTCCAGATGCTTGTCAATCGGGATTCGTCTCGCCTCAAAAGAGCCCTTGCGCCGAAGGTCTTCTACAGGAACAAGGACAGGGATGATCAGTGTGCCGTGCTCCGCGCCGTGGTCGTAGAAGGAGTGGACCCGAATACACTGCTTCTGGATCAGTACGCCCGCCATTGGCACGGATACAAAGTAGTCGCGGCTATCGGGCTGAGTGTCATGGAGCTCAGAGATCTTCGTCGGGTGCTATCCGGCGCCGTGTGGTTTGCGATCGCCGTGCTCGCACTTGTGACATGCCGGTCCGGCCCTCGTACCCGGAGAACAGGGCTCATCATTGCACTCGCTGCCGCCACGGTGTGGGCAGTACCATATTTCGCGCCGGGGTTCACGCACGGTCCAGGCGACGCGCTACTGCTCCTCGCGCTCACAGCGATCGCGGCCTGGCCGGGGATGGCTGTTGGTCTCCGTACGATCGGACCCTACGCGGCAGGGTTCGGAGCCACCGTCGTCTTTTTCGAGATGCTGACGGCCCAACTCCCCATCGCCATCGCCTGGCTCGCGGCGATGGTGCTTGCGGCAGGACGGGACGAGAAGCGACCGGGTGATGTCGCTGCCCCTATCGTTACCTTGGCTGCGGTGACAGCCTTCGGCCTCGCGGCCGCTGCGACGGTGATCACGAAGCAGATCATAGCCGTCTTGATCGCGGAACCTCAGGCTGGCGTAGTCTTCCTCTCACACCTCAGCATCAAGATGGGCGTACCGGAATCCCAAGGGAACTGGCCTGGGATGCTGCGACCATTCGCCCGGCTGGTACAATGGTCGAGAATGCTCACATTCGGGAACACGTTCGCCGGCTACGGCCTGGTCGCTGCCGCGGGGCTCGCATGGCTGGCCGCCGCCATCCGGGGATGGTACAAGCGGGACAGCGAGTATGGCCGGGACGTGCTGATCCTCGTCAGCGCCGCTCTTGTCCCGGTTGCTTGGGTGTTTCTTCTGCCCAGCCACACAGACATACACGCGGGGTTCATGGTTCGTATGCTCATTGTGCCGATCTCTCTTGCGCCACTGGCTTTGTGCTGGCCTTCGGCACAGGGGAGTAGGTAGGCGCGAGCGCTGGGGACCGTCCGCCAGGTTGCTTCGAGCTCCGGAGGTCCCCACCTGACAGGGGTCGTCATCGAGGGTCAGCGTGGTACAGAGCTCGGGGCGGCCTACTCTCGGTCGTGGATGATCCGGTCAGAGCTTCTTAGGACCAGCTCTCATTTTTTCCCTCTCCCGCAGCTTGGCGAATTGACGTGCCGCCCTTCGCATCGTCGTTGCAGTGCGGAGCTTTCTCCGGCCAGGAAAGAGTGCGCCGCGACTCCTGCCATCGGGCTTGCCGTTCCAACAGCTCCTTGACGTCAAGCATCCAGGAACCTCGCTTTGAACTTTTGCCAGGCGGCGGCAAGGTCATGTCTCTCCGTGACGCCAGTGATGTCGTCGGCGGTCACACTTCGTCCTTCGAGCAGCAGCGTCTATGCGGTCCGGTGACGGCACGGAAATGGGGCTGTCGCGCGACGGGCGCCTCCGCCCGCCGAAGCTCGGCCTGCTCGACTACATGCTGCGCGGCTTCGACCCGCGCGGCGCGCGCGACCTGGTGTTCGTGCCGGTGGGGATCAACCACGACCGCGTGCTGGAGGACCGCACGCTGCTCCTCGACCTCGACCCCGCGCCGCCGCGCGGCGGGCGCCGGGCGGCGGCCGCCAACACCCTGCGCTTCGCCGGCCGCAACCTGGCGCTCGTGGCGCGCCGGCGCTGGCACC
>DASUNJ010000554.1:0-2181 GCA_036277235.1 Thermoanaerobaculia bacterium
ACTGACTCGGCGGTGGGCCTCTGCGAGACTGGCGGTCCTGGCGCAAGGGACTACGGCGGGTTCCGGTTCCACTACTTCCTGTTTGACGAGGTCTTTGAGGCGAAGGAGCGATTCGATTTCGAGTCTGAGAACATTTGCAGCGAAGAAGAGGGCCGCAGCGGAAGACATGACGAGGAGGGACCGTCTCCAGTAGCGCACGAAAATCTCTCCTGGTCTGAGCATATTGGCGCAGGCTCCTTCTGCGGAAATGATGCCTCGATCCTATCTGGAAATCGCCTCTTGGGGCACGCTCTCTTGAATCTGGCAGGCTCCTGCTTCATCCGCTACCACAGCGCGTGGGAGCTCGTTTCGGACGAGGTGTAGGCGCTCGGGTACAATCCGGCCCATGAAAGCCATTCGCGTCCAAGCTCCAGGCGGTCCCGAAGTCCTCTGGTTCGAGGACATCCCAGACCCGGTCCCCACTGAAGGACAGGTGGTGGTGCGGATCGAGGCCATTGGTGTCAATTTCATCGACACCTACCACCGGACGGGCCTCTACAAGGTCCCGCTGCCGTTCACCCTCGGGCAGGAGGCGGCGGGCACGGTCGAGGCCGTGGGACCTGGCGTGACCGGGATCGCTGCCGGTGACCGGGTGGCCTATACGGGCGTGATGGGCGCTTATGCCGAGAAGGCGGCGGTGCCGGCTGATCGCCTGGTGAAGCTCCCCGAGGGGCTGAGCGCACGGGATGGCGCCGCGGCCATGTTGCAGGGCGCCACGGCCCACTATCTGGCCTGCTCTACCTACCCTCTGCAGCCCGGGGACGTGTGCCTCGTACACGCTGCGGCTGGCGGGGTGGGGCTCCTCTTGTGCCAGATCGCGAAGCTGCGGGGCGCCCGCGTCCTTGCCACGACCTCGACGGAAGAGAAGGCCGAGCTCGCCCGCGAGGCCGGGGCCGACGAGGTCATCCTTTACAACGATCAGGATTTTGCGGCAGAGGTCCGGCGCCTGACGGACGGACGGGGTGTCCAGGTGGTCTATGACGGGGTGGGTCGGACGACGTTCGAGAGGAGCCTCGACTCCCTGGCCCGCCGCGGCACGATGGTGCTCTTCGGCCAAGCGAGCGGACCGGTGCCCCCTCTCGATCCGGCGATCCTGAACGCGAAGGGCTCGATCTATCTCACCCGTCCCTCCCTGGTCCACTACATCGCGTCGAGGGAGGAGCTCGCGTCGCGGGCGGGAGACGTGCTCGGCTGGGTCCGGGAGGGTCGTTTGAAGCTGCGGATCGGCCTCGAGCTGCCGCTTCGCGAAGCCGCCGCGGCCCATCGCGCCCTCGAAGGGCGGTCCACGACGGGGAAAGTGATGCTGCTTCCCTAGAGCCCCGGAACATGGCGGGTTCTTCACTCTTTTGCGTAGACTCTGTACGGAAATCTACAAAGGAGAAGAAACCATGAGATCCCGTCCGTTTGCCATGCTGTTCGTGCTGGCCGTCTTCCTGTTTCCGCTCGGCGCCGGGGCTGTGGAGGGCGGGTTCCGATGCGAGGAGCTGTCGTTCGACGTGAACCTGTCTCCGAGCGATTCCACCGTCTACAGCGTGTTCGGCGTCCTCTGCTCCCGCGGCAGCATCCATCAAAGGACGATCCAGATCACGCTCCATGGCGCCACCTACGGCCACCTGTATTGGGACTGGCCTTTCCAGCCCGAAACCTATTCCTATGTGCGCCGTGCCACGGCGGAGGGCTACGCGGTGCTCAACATCGACCGGATCGGCATTGGCCAGAGCGATCGGCCTCCGGCGGCGGACGTCACCATCGCGGCCAACGGCCACGTCGTCCATCAGATCGTGCAGGCGCTGCGGGGAGGAGAGCTGGTCGTCCCCTCCTTCGGCCGGATCAGCGCCGAGAAGGTGGTGCTCGTGGGGCACTCGCTCGGCTCTGTGATTTCGATCCAGGAGGCGGCGACCTACGGCGACGTGGACGGCGTGGTGCTGACCGGCGTGTCTCACACCATAACTCCGGCCCTGAACGAGATCTTCGCGGTGCTGTACCCGGCCAACCTGGATCCGCGTTTCCCGGGTGTCCCGGACGGCTATCTCACCACCCTGCCGGGCACTCGCGACGTCTTCTACTTCCCCCCGTCCCGCGACCCCCTGGTCCTCGCGATCGACGAGGAGACCAAGGAGACCGTCACCACGGCCGAGCTCG
>DASUNJ010000555.1:0-21676 GCA_036277235.1 Thermoanaerobaculia bacterium
TCTGCCCCCACGCCGTCTTCATCCCACCCGACTTCCGGCGCTACAGCAAGGAGTCCGAGAAGATCTTCGCGATCTACCGCGAGATCACACCTCTCGTCCAGGCCGTGTCCATCGACGAGGCCTACCTCGACGTCTCCCTGCACCTGGGGGAGGCCGGCAGCGCCCCCGCCGTGGCGCGGGAGATCCGCAAGCGGGTGAAGGAGGAGCGGGGGCTCACCGTGAGCGTCGGCGTCGGGCCGAACAAGCTGATCGCCAAGATCGCTTCGGACTTCCAGAAGCCGGACGGCCTGACCGTCGTGCCCCCTGGGAAGGTCCAGGCGTTCCTCGATCCGCTGCCGGTGAGGCGTCTGCACGGGGTCGGGCCGGCCACAGAGAAGGCCCTGGCCGACCTCGGCGTGCAGACCGTGGCCGACCTGCGGCAGCTCGAGCCGGAGGAGCTGACCGCCCGCTTCGGCAAGCACGGCCGGGTGCTCTTCGAGTTCTCCCGCGGCATCGACGACCGGCCGGTCGAGACCCACAGCGAGCGCAAGAGCCTGGGCACCGAGAACACCTACGCCGTCGACCTGCGGCGGGTCGAGGAGATGGAGGAGGAGCTCGTGCGCATGGCCGCGGAGGTGGCGGACGGCCTCTTCCGCCGCGGGCTGGCCGCCTGCACCGTGACGCTCAAGGTACGCTACTCGGACTTCACCACCCTGACCCGCTCGCGGACCTTCGCCCTGCCGGTCCACGACTCCGCCGCCATCGCCGGCTGCGCCCGCGACCTGCTGCGCAAGACCGAGGCCGCGGCCCGCCCGGTCCGCCTGCTCGGCGTGACGGCCTCGAACCTGATTCAGACAAGGATGGTGCAACTGCCGTTGTTTCCGTGAAAAGGACCTCTGGCACACCCCTTGCTGAGGCCGGGGCTTAGAATGGCTCCCATGATCGAACCGTTACCGCCGGAAGTCGAGGGTGAAGAACGCCCTCGGCCCAATCTCAGCAAGCTCCGGGACTCGCTGCAGGGTCCCTTCGGCATCCGGTCGCTCGCCCTGACCGGGCTGCTGGTCCTGGCGACCTTCTACACGCTCTACTTCGGCCGGGCCTTCTTCCTGCCGATCATCCTGGCCCTGCTCCTCAACTCGCTGCTGAGCCCGGTGGTGCGCGGGCTCAAGCGGCTGCGCATCCCCAACGCGCTGGGGGCCGCCCTGGTCGTGTTCGGACTGCTGGGCAGCCTCGGCTGGGGAGTGTACGAGCTGTCGGGGCCGGCCTACGAATGGGCGCAGAAGGCGCCGCAGACCATGCGCCGGCTGGAGCGCAAGCTGCGCGAGTTCAAGAAGCCGGTGCAGACCATGAGCAAGGCCACCGAGCAGGTGGAGAAGATCACCCAGGTCGGCGGCGGCCCGGCGACGCCGGCCGTCCAGGTCACGACCGAGACCCTGGGCGAGCGCATGTTCAGCAAGGCCACGGAGCTGGTCGCGGGCGGCGTGGTCATGATCATCCTGCTCTTTTTCCTGCTCGCCTCGGGCGACCTTTTCCTGCGCAAGCTGATCCGCGTCCTGCCCAGCCTGGCGGACAAGAAGCGGGCGGTGGAGATCGCCCGCCAGATCCAGACCGACATCTCCTCCTACCTGGTGACGATCACGGCCATCAACGTGGCGCTCGGCCTGGCGGTGTGGGGGATCCTGACCTTTCTCGGCGTGCCCAACCCCCTTCTCTGGGGAGTGCTGGCCACGGTCACCAACTACATTCCCTACCTGGGAGCGATCGTCATGATCGCGGTGCTCGCCATGGTGGGCTTCCTCTCCTTCGAGAACACGAGCCAGGCGATGATGGTGCCGCTGTCGTTCGTCGGCCTCAACCTCCTGGAGAGCTACCTCGTGACGCCGCTGGTCCTGGGCCACCGGCTGACCCTGAACCCGGTCGTCATCTTCCTCGGCCTGACCTTCTGGGGCTGGCTCTGGGGGATCACCGGCGCGCTGCTCGCCGTGCCGATCATGGTGGTACTCAAGATCTTCTGCGACCACACCGAGCCGTTGCGGCCGATCGGCGAGTTCCTGGGGGATTAGCCCCGCAGGCGGTCGAGCTCTCTCCGGAGAGCGGGCAGGTCGTCGACCCGGACGGCGCCGATCTCGTCCAGGACCGCGCCGTAGGCCGAGCTGGCCCGCCCGCCGGCGAGCACCACCGTGGAGGGGCTCAGGAGCCGCCGGAGGCTCCGCAGGTCGTCCCCGAGGCCGGGGTCGTCCGGAGGGTAGATCAGGCTCAGCGCCACCGCCTGTGCTCCCTTCTCCGTGGCGGCGGCCGCGATTTCCTCCGGCGGCAGGTCCGGGCCCAGGTAGGTGGCCCGCCAGCCCTCGCCCGCGGCCACGGCGGCGACCATCAGGGCGCCGAGCTCGTGGCGCTGGCGCGGCGGAGTGGTCGCGATCAGGTGCGGCGCCGTCGCCGGAGTGTCGTAGACGTGGTACATCCCGCCCACGAAGGAGCGCACGACCGCCGATGCCACGTGCTCGTGCGTGGGGCGCATCTCTCCCTGCTGCCAGAGCTCCCCGGTGCGGTGGAGCAGGGGCACCAGCAGCTTGTCCAGCAGGCTGGTCCGGCTGAGCGCCACCGAGGCGCGCTGGAGGTGCAGCTCGAGCTCGCCGACCTCCAACCTCCGGGCCGCGGTCAGGCAGAGCTCCAGATAGAGATCGGCAATATCGGCGATATTGCCGCCGGGAGCAGAGACCGGTGCCTCTCTCCCTGGCTCGCCCGCGGCCAGGCTTTCGAGCTCCTCGTTCGACAGGTTCGCCACTTGGCCGATGGACCGGCCCGTGTCCATCACCACCCGCTTCAGGAGCAGCAGCCGCGAAATGTCGGCGTCCGAGTAGAAGCGCCGCCGGGTGTCCGAGCGCCCTGGGGCCACCGCGCCATAGCGCCGCTCCCAGGCGCGGATGAGGTCGGGCTTCTGCCCCGTCCGCCGCGACACGACGCCGATCGGGTGGCGCAGGGAGCTGGAAGAGGTGGACATCGTGAGCCAATTTTAACAATGTGTATGGACACTGTCAAGGAATGTGCAGAGAAAATGTAGACGATCTATTGACAAGCGAGAAGGGAAGGCGCTATCTTGGCGCCTTCCACTCCCTCAGGGTGGGAGGCAAAGGAGCATCTCCCCCTCCCACCCCTCTTTTTGTGTTGTCCAGGAACGAACGTCAGGCTGCGGCGGGCGGCATGGAGCGCGGCTCCATGCGGATCTCTTCGAGCCGGCGGCGCAGCTCGCGGAGATCGTCGAGCCGCAGCGCGCCGATCTCCGCGAGGATGTCGGCGTAGGCGGCGGAGGCCCGGCCGCCGACGATCAGCTCGGTGCGGGGATCGAGCAGCCGGCGCAGGAGACGCAGCTCGTCGCGCAGGAGAGCGTCGTCCGGGGGATAGACGAGGCTGAGCGCGACCACCCGGGCATCCTGATGAAGGGCGGCGGCGGCGATCTCCTCGGGCGGCAGGTCG
Source organism: Thermoanaerobaculia bacterium (assembly GCA_036277235.1). GTDB lineage: Bacteria > Acidobacteriota > Thermoanaerobaculia > Multivoradales > UBA5704 > DATMER01. Next base: position 3,454 of record DASUNJ010000555.1, read on the forward strand.
GGTCCAAGGTAGAGCACGCGCCAGCCCTCGGAGGCGGCGGAAGTGGTGGCCAGCAGCGCGCCGAGCTCGTGGCGCTGCCGGGCTGGCGTCGCGGCCAGGAAGACGGGCGCGCCGTGGTTGGTCTCGCCCATCGTGCTGCCGAGGAAGGAGCGGACCACGGCGCAGGCCATGTGCTCGTGAAAAGGCCGCAGCCCCCCCTGCTTCCACTGGTCGCCGATGCGCTGCATGAGCGGCGCCAGCACGTCGTCGTGCAATTCGGGCGCGCTCAGCTCGACGGAAGCGCGCCGGATCTGGTGCCCGAGATCGCGGGAGTCCAGGCGCTGCACGGCGGACAGGCAGCAGGCGAGGATCGCGTCGGTCCGTCCGGCGGGGCCGGCCGCGGCGGGCTGGGCGAGCGAATCGCGGGCGATCAGCTCCTCCAGCTCCTCGTTCGGGAGCTGCGCGACCTGGCTGATCGTATGGCCGGCACGCACCACGCGGCCGAGCAGCGACAGCCGCTCGATCTCGGCATCCGAGTAGTAGCGCCGCCGGGTGGCGGACCTCCCGGGCGCGACCGCACCGTAGCGCCGCTCCCACGCCCGGATCAGGTCGGGCTTGAGACCGGTACGACGAGCCACCACCCGGATCGGGTGGCGTGGATCGTTGCGCGATATGCCCCGGTCTTCGCTCATGACCATGATTTTACCACTGTGAGAATTTGGACGTTGTCAAAATACTGTCTAATTGATCCCCCTCAAGGGGCGCCGGTTGATCCCGTCACCCCCGACCCCTCAAGGGGCGCCGATTGATCCCGTCACCCCCGGCCCCTCAAGGGGCGCCCCCTCCCTCCCCTTCTTCGTCCTCGTCGCCATCTTCATCCCAATCGAAGTCCGGCGTTGGCTCGCCATCCCGGAAGCCTTCCATGTCGCGGCGCTCCTTTTTGGTGGGCCGGCCAGCGCCCGCATCGCGGGTGACGAGGGGGCGGCGCATCAGGCGCGCGAGGGGGTCCGGGGCCGGGCGCGGCGGGCTCAGGTCCTCGTACAGCTTCGGAGCCTCGGCCTTGGGCACCGGCTTGTCCTTGAGGTCCTGCACGATCAGGACGCGGTCCCAATCCCCCTGGGTCAGCTCGACCCGGTCGCCGACCGCTAGCTGCCGGTGGGGCTTGGCGCTCTGCCCGTTGACCCGCACCCGCCCCAGGTCGCAGGCGTGCGTGGCCTTGGTCCGGGTCTTGAACATGCGGGCCACCTGGAGCCACTTGTCGAGTCTTACGGACATCGGGCGAGTCTATGACAGGCAAAAGGACCTCAAGGACGTAAAGGACCCAAAGGACCCAAAGGACGCCGGAGGAGACCCTTCCTCGTCCTTTTTGTCCTTTGAGTCCTTTAAGTCCTTTGGGTCCTTTACGTCCTTAGCTACAATCCCCCGCGATGCGCGTCCCCCCTGAGGAGTTCGAGTCGCTGGTGGAGCAGGCCCTGGCCGGGCTGCCGGAGGAATGGGCCGAGCTGCTCGACAACGTCGCGGTCATGGTCGAGGACGAGCCCGACCCCGAGGACCTGGAGGCCATGGGCATGGACCCGGAGGAGGAGCTCCTCGGCCTCTACCAGGGCGTGCCGCTCGCCGAGCGCGACACCTTCTACATGGGCGCGCTCCCCGACCGGGTCGTCCTCTACCGCGGGCCCATCCTGCGCGCCTGCGACAACCGGCGCGACGTCATCCGCGAGATCCGCGACACGCTCGTGCACGAGCTCGGCCATCACTTCGGCATGGCCGAGGACGACATGCCCTACTGATCGGCCGTCATGCACGAGCTTCTTCAGCAGGCCGTCACCATCCTGGCGGCGGCCGTGGCCGTCATCCTGGTCTGCGCCCGGCTGCGCATCCCGTCGGTGGTCGGCTTCCTGCTCACCGGCATCCTCATCGGTCCGTCGGGCCTGGCGCTCGTCCACGACAACAGGCAGGTCGAGATCTTCGCCGAGATCGGCGTCGTCTTCCTCCTCTTCGCGATCGGCCTGGAGTTCTCGCTGGAGCGGTTGCGGCAGATCCGCCGCTTCTTCTTCCTGGGCGGCTCCCTCCAGGCGGTGCTCACCCTGGCCGGCATCATCCTGCTTGCCCTGCTCGCCGGCTTCGAGCTCCGCGCCGGAACCTTCTTCGGCTTCCTCGTGGTGCTCTCCAGCACCGCCGTCGTGCTCAAGCTCTACGCCGACCGGCGCGAGATGGACGCGCCGCAGGGCAAGGTGCTGATCGGCATCCTGCTCTTCCAGGACTTCCTGATCGTCCCCATGATCGTGCTGACGCCGGTGCTCGCCGGAACGGTCGAGGCCGGCCCGCTGGCGATCGCCGGCCGCTTCCTGGGCTCCCTCGCGGTCGTGGCCCTGGTCTTCGCGGTCGCGCGCTACGGCATGCCCCGGCTGCTCCGCCAGCTCGTGCGCACCGGCATCCGGGAAGTGCTGGTGCTGGCCGCCCTCGTGGTCTGCCTGGGCATGGCCCTGCTCACCGAGGTCCTCGGCTTCTCCCTCGCCCTGGGCGCCTTCATCGCCGGCATCATCATCTCGGAGTCCGAGTACAGCCATCAGGTCGTAGCCGAGGTGGTGCCGTTCCGGGACGTCTTCAACAGCCTCTTCTTCATCTCCGTGGGCATGCTGCTCGACGTGCCGTTCGCGCTGGCCCGGCCGCTGCCCGTTCTCGGGCTGGCCGCTGCCATCCTGGCCGTCAAGGCGGGAGCCGCGGCCGGAGCCGTGGCGCTGCTCGGCTTCCCGGCGCGGATCGTGATCCTCGTCGCCCTGGGCCTCGCCCAGGTGGGAGAGTTCTCCTTCGTGCTCCTGGAAGTGGGGCAGGAGTGCAGGCTCATCGACCGCGGCCTCTTCCAGGTGTTCATCGCCGCCTCGATCCTGACCCTGCTGGCCACCCCGGTCCTGGTCGGGCTGGCCCCCGCCATCGCGGCCCGGTTCAACCGCGGGCGCAAGGGGACGGAGGTGGAAACGCCGGCCCTGGGGGCGGCCGGCGGGCTCCGCAATCACGTGGTGGTGATCGGATTCGGCGTCAACGGCCGCAACCTGGCGCGGGTGCTCAAGGCGGCGCAGGTGCGCTACGTGGTGGTCGAGCTCGACTCGACGCTGCTGCAGCTCGGCCTGCGGGCCGGGGAGCCCATGATCTACGGCGACGCCACCCGGCGCGAGATCCTGGAGCACGCCGGCGTGCCCGCGGCCGGAGCCGTGGTCTTCGGGATCTCCGACCTGCAAGCGGTCCGGCGGGCGATCCCCCTGGCGCGCGACATCAATCCCGACGTCTACATCCTGGTGCGCACCCGGCTGGTGGACGAAATCGAGGACCTCCGGCGCCGCGGAGCCGACGAGGTGGTCGCCCAGGAGCTCGAAACCTCCATCGAGATCTTCACCCGCGTCCTGGAGCGCTATCACGTGCCGCGCAACATCGTCCGCGCCGAGACCCGGCTGCTGCGCGCCGAAGGCTACCGGATGATGCGCGCCCCCGCGGAGACCGGCCGCCTCTCGGCCGCCCTGGTCGACGCGCTGACGGCGGGGACGACCGACGTCCTCCGCCTGGACGGCAACAGCGCCGCGGTGGGGAAGAGCCTGCGCGAGCTCGACCTGCGGAAGCGCACCGGCGCCTCTCTCCTCGCCGTGGTGCGCGAGGGGGACTCGTTTCCCAACCCGGCGCCGGACTTCCGGCTGGAGGCGGGGGACGACCTCGTCCTCATGGGCGGGCACGGAGAGATCGAGCGCGCCTTCGACGAGCTGGAGAGGAAGGCCGCCTCTTAGCTCGGGCACCCGAGGGCAACGACGATCAACAGTGTTCGTTGTCGTCTTCCATGCCGTTCTGTTCTACACTATGGGATCATGAAAGCCAGAGATCCCGAAGTCGCCCGCATTGCACGCCTCTTGAAGAGCGCGATCCTCCTGTCCGAACAATCCCAACGGTCCATCGAGAGGCAGATGGGGCTGAGCCCCGGCTACCTCGGCCGGATCATCGACGGCAAGCTGGAGCTGCGCATCGCCCACATCCTGGGCGTCTGCCGGGCGATCCGCCTGCCGCCGGCCGCCTTCTTCCTCGCCGCGTACCCGGAGACCCTGAACCTCGACTCCGAGACCATGCGCCTCGTGCAGGCGCTGCAGCACCTGCACCGCCAGCGCAACGAGGGCGACATCAAGGAAGCGGCCCCCCCCGCGCCGCCGGCCGTCTCGCCGGACCGCGGGCGCGTCGAGCAGACCATGAAGGACTTCCTCGACGTGCTCTTCGGCGAGCTGACCAAGACGCCGGCCGCCCCGCCCGCCGCGGCGCTCGCGGAGCCGGAGGTGCCGCCGGCCGCGCAGAAAGGCCGGAAGGGCAAGCGTTCCTAGTCGACCTCAGTCGACCTCAGTCGACCTCGATGAAGCCTTCGCTCACGAGGACGCTCGCGCCGCCGATCCAGGCCGCGACGACGGCGCCGTCCCTCTTCTCCGCGCGGGCTTCCAGGATGCTGGGACGTCCCATCTCCACACCCTGGGCGATGCGCCACTGGAAGCTGCCGTCGGCTGCCATGTCGTAGTGGCTGAGCAATCCGGCCAGCGCGCAATTCGCGCTGCCGGTGGCGGGGTCCTCCGGAACCCCGTCCAGAGGCGCGAACATCCGTGCCCGGATGTCGAACTCGTCGGCGCTGTGGGTATACAGGTGGATGTAGGGGGTCACCCCTTCGGCCGCGATGGCGTCGATCCCGTTCATGTTGATCCGCGCCCGCTCCAGAGCGGCCCGGTCCGCGAGCTCGGCCATGAGGAAAGGCAGGCCGACCGAGGCCACCTGGGGCTCATGAGTCCGGGTGACGACGGCGTCCGGGCTGAGTGAAACCGACGCTGCCACCATCTCCGCGGAGATCGTCTTGCCTAGCGAAAGACGCTGGGGAGCCGAGAGCTCGCACCAGATGCGCCCCTCGCGCTGTTGAATCGAGACCGGGACGAGCCCCGCCTTCTCCTCGAAGGTCACCGTGATCGATTCCTCGATCGGACCGAATTCGCCCGCGGTGGCCAGGGCGAAAGCGGTTCCGACGTTGGGATGTCCGGCAAAGGGGACCTCGATCGCGGGCGTGAAGATGCGCACCTTGCGGGTGTTCCCCGCCTCCGGCGGGAACACGAAAGTGCTCTCCGCGAAGTTGAACTCCCGGGCGATCTGCTGCATCTGCCGGTCCGAGAGGCCGCCGGCCTCGGGCAGCACCGCCAGTTGATTGCCGCCGAAGCGGATGTCGGTGAAGACGTCGCAGATGTAGTAGCGGTAGCGCATGGCTCACCTCAGGCTCCAGAAGTTATCAGTGAGGCCGAGCCCGCGGAAGACCTCCTCCGTCTCCTCGACCGTCCGGCGGCGCCAGGCCGGATCCCGCCGGTCCGCCGAGTGCCACGCTGCGCGAGCTGCCACGTCAGCTCTGGAGACAGGATCGCGCCGCGCGCCAGGCCCCAAGACTTGCACCACCGGTCCACGTGCTCTTCCGACCGGAAGAGAAGCATGGTCCGTCAACTGAGGACGATGTCCTCCCACCACTTTCGTGCGGGGATGGCGAAGTGGACCAGCCCCTCCGAAGTCTGGAGCGACTGATCCTCGACGGTCATGCTCATGGCCTCGCCGCAACAGCCGCACGAGGTCTCGACGCGGGCGTCGCAGGAGAGCATCGCCGGAATGCCGAGCGCGTCCCAGATGCAATTGCCGAAGTACAGGCGATCGACCGCGAACACGGCGAACGGGGTTGGGACCGCGGAGAACGGAGGGGCCATAAGCACCTCGCGGCTCTCCGGCTGCAGCACGAGAGCCTTCCCCGAGGCGAGCCGCTCCAGCGATGCCTTCGCTTCGGCAAGCGATAGATCGAGCGTCCGCGACAGCTCCCGCGCGGTGAATGGCCTCGATCGTGACATGACCGAGTCATACACCGCCGCTCGAACCTTGAGATCTATCTCTTCGGTAGTTGGCACGGAGTTGCTCCTATTGTTGTCCCAACGTGGGCAACGGCTCGCCGGCTTCTTTTTGCACCGGCATTCCCCTGAGCGCACACGCGTACATCGTCCGAGGCACCTGGAATTTGACCAGCTCTCCTGATTTCTCTCGAATGATCAGAACGTACCTCAAGTGGGAGCCATATCTGGACTCGCTGGCGAGGATCTCCTTTTTCTCGATGACGCCTTCAAAGGTCAGAGCTTGACGACGGCCGGCTCGCTGCGCAGGAAGAAACACAAAGACCAAGAGGAAGGTGGCAGTGGCAAGCGTCGCCACGATCACGGCCAGAGCCCGCTGGAGAGGCGATGACGGTCGTCGCGATCGTGCCTTCCTATTCATCACCGAGAAGAATGCCTAAACTTGGGGCATCTGGAAAGGTGGGAGGCCCCCCCACGCGCTTATCGTGTTCCTATGCAGCAATAGATGCTTGCCGTGGAGCGGTGGCCGGCTTGAGTCAGGCAGCCGAGGAATTCCTCCCGGAGCTGCTCGAAATCCGGACCGCAGAGCTCCTGGAGGAGCTTCATGCGGTCGAGCCGGTTTCGCCAGGCCTCGACCACTTCCGACCGGGCCGGCCCCTCGAACGCAAGCTCCTGGTCCTCGAGCGTCAATGCCGTGGAGACGGTAAATCCCGCTTGCTCCAGGTAAGCCCGGAGCTTCCGGCCCATGTAGAAGTCGTAGCGTTTTGCCGCGAGGGCGTCTCGGGCGTAGGCCCCGAACAGCGATTTCGTCCGCGCGCCGAGGGGCTCGTGTCCGAAGAAATCGTCGATCTCCGTGAGCGCGACCCAGCCTCCTGGCCGGAGGCGACTCGTCCACGACGCGAGCGCCGCCGGCAGATCGGGGAAGTATGCGGCCATGAAGCTGCACCACACGCCGTCCAACTCGACCCCGAGGTCCAGGGGCTCGCGCAGGTCGCCCCATCGGAAATCTGCGTTCGCGAGGTGCCTGGACTGCGCCTCGCGCAGAAGCTCCTCGTTCATGTCGACGCCGATGACACGAGCTCCCCGAGTCACGAGCTCGGCTGCCTGATCGCCCACTCCGCACCCCAGGTCGAGCACGGTCTGTCCTTGGAGAGCAGGCAGCGCGTCAAAGATCCGGGGCCAGTCCCGCCAGCCGCGTTGCCGTTTGTAGTTGTCCGAGAGGCTCATGTACAGCCGTGGACTATTGTTGGGTTATACCGGCAGCAGGTCGATCCGTTGAACGCCAGCCCGCACCTCTTGCCACCCGATTCTAACCGCCCTCTCCGTGGGGGAAGTCGCGCGCCTCGTGGGACAAGCCTCTCGCCCCACGGGGATTGTCTCTCGCCCCACGGGGATTGCCTCCCGCCCCATGGGGATTGCCTCCCGCCCCATGGGGATTGTCATTCGCCCCGTGGGGATAGTCGCTTGCCCCACGGGGATTGTCTCTCGCCCCGTGGGGATTGTCGCTTGCCCCGCGGGGATTGCCTCGCGCCCCAGGGGGCAAGTCACTCCCTCCGCGGGGCAAGCCTCTCGCCCTATAGGGCAAGCCCGCCTCCTCACCACGGAAGCTGCCAGGGACCGGGTCCGTTGTAAACTGGAGGCCGCATTCCATCAACGGAGACGAGCACGATGCAGAGCAACCCGGCCCTCCGCGCAGTCGACGACGACCTCCCGTTGGAAGTCCAGCCGATGGAGGAGCCGCGGCCGGTTCCCGTCTGGAGCCCCGTGAAGCGGCTGCTCTTCCGCTTCATCTTCGTGTACCTGGTCCTCTACAGCTTTCCGTTCCCCCTGTACTACATCCCCTACGTCGGGATGGGGTTGGGGTGGTACTTCAACCTGATGAACAAGCTCACGCTCTGGGCCGGGCAGCAGGTCTTCGGTGTGACGATCACGGTCTTTCCGAACGGCAGCGGGGATACGACCTACAACTACGTGCAAGTCTTCTGCTTCTTCGTGATTTCGGTGGTAGTGACGCTCGTCTGGAGCCTGCTCGACCGCAGGCGGCGCAACTACGTGCGGCTCTACGAGTGGCTGCGGGTCTACGTGCGCTTCGTGCTCGCGGTGGCGATGATCGGGTATGGAACGTCCAAGGCCGTGCCGACGCAGTTCCCCGCGCCCACCTTCGACCGCCTGATGCAGCCGTACGGAGATTCGTCCCCGATGGGGATCCTCTGGACGTTCATGGGCGCCTCGGCGGCCTACACCATGTTCACCGGCATCGGCGAGCTGGCCGGCGGGCTGCTCCTGACCTTCCGGCGCACCACGCTGCTCGGCGCTCTGGTGTGCATCGGCATCATGACCAACGTGGTCATGCTCAACTTCAGCTACGACGTGCCGGTCAAGCTCTACTCGACGCACCTGCTGCTCATGGCCGTCTTCCTCGCCGCCCACGACCTGCGGCGCCTGGCCAACGTGCTGGTGCTCAACCGGCCCGCCGAGCCCGCCGAGGAACGCCCGCTCTTGCGGCGCAGGTGGCTCCACGTCGGCACGAAGATCCTCGGCGTCCTCTTCATCGGCTATCTCACGTTCACGTCGCTGCAGTTCTCCTACAAGCAGTGGAAGGACTATTCCCCCGCCGAGATCGCGAAGTCGCCGTTGTACGGCCTGTGGGAGATCGAGGAGCTCGTGGTGGACGGCAAGATCAGTCCGCCGCTGGTCACCGACGGGAAGCGCTGGCGCAGGGTGATGTTCACCGGCGGCGGCCGGATGAGCTTCCAGCTCATGAGCGGCAGCCGCGAGCGCTACAATCTCGAGATCGACGAGAAGAAGAGGACGCTCGCCTTCACCAAGCGCGACGACCCGAGCTGGAAGTCCACCCTGGCCTACACCCGGCCCCAGCCGCAGCTCCTGGTGATGCAGGGGAAGTTCGGCGACCGCCAGGTCCGGGCGCGCATGCGCCAGGGGAAGATCCCGGAGTTCCTGCTGACGACCCGCGGCTTCCACTGGATCAACGAACGGCCCTTCAACCGCTGAGGAGACGCCCTTGAAGAGCAGCGCCGCGACCGTGCAGCAGTACCTGGAGGAGCTCCCCGAGGACCGTCGCGCCGTGGTCGAGGCCGTGCGCGAGATGGTCCGGCACAACATCCCCGAGGGCTACCGCGAGTCTCTCAACTGGGGAATGATCAGCTACGAGGTCCCGCTCGAGCGCTATCCCAAGACGTACAACGGGCAGCCTCTGGGCTACCTCGCCCTCGCGGCGCAGAAGAACTACTACGCGCTCTATCTAAATGGCGTCTACCAGGATCCCGAGCAGGAGGCCCGACTGCGGGAAGGCTTCAAGAAAGCCGGCAAGAAGCTCGACATGGGCAAATCCTGCCTGCGCTTCAAGAAGCTCGACGACCTGCCGATGAACGTCCTCGCCGAGCTGGTGGCCGCCACTCCGCCCGACGCGTTCATTGCGCAGTACGAGGCGGCCCGGGAGAAGTAGAGCGGGTTTCTACAGGAGAGGATTGGTCCAGCGAAGGCCCGGAAAGCGTGAGAAGTCGCCGTCGTTGGTATTCAGCTCGGCTTGGTGCTCGATGGCCAGCGCAGCAAGGTGGACATCCGTCGTGAGATCGCCTGAGGCCTGGGAATCCTGCAGCAGGCTGCCCAGCAGATCGAGATGGCGGGACCCGGGCTGGAGGATCTGGACCTGCGGCCTTTCAAGCCAGGATCGGATGTGCCCGAGCGACTCCGGGGTCGTGAAGGGATCGACCAGGACCCGACGGCTGGTCGTCAGGCGGAGGTATCCCAGGATGACTACCCAGGGAAGGCCGACGGGTCGGATCTCCGAGAGGCAGGATTCCCACCAGGCCTTGGCACGTCGATGCCCAGGCGCATCCGAGTTGTAGGCATAAACCAGCAGGTTCAGATCCGGCAGGATCAACGCTTCACCATTTCCTTGGCCAGTTTCTGCTGGAAGTCCTCTAACTCCAGCTCGTCATTGAGTTTGTTGAGCCGGAGCACATCCACGCCGGGTCGAAAGCCACAGGCTTTGGGCTTGACTTCGAACCTGGGGAGCCGAGGGGCGGCTTTTTTCCCACCGTGCAGACCTCTGCGCAGGGTGGCGTTGACAACTTCCTTGAAGCTCTCGCCGCTGTGCCTGGAGAGCTCCCGCAGTTGTTTGGCAACGTCTTCGTCCAGAGTCAGTGTGGTCCTCATTTGAGCATCATGATGTCTTGAAACCTAGCAGTCAAGATGCGCCGTCTTCTCACGGCAGTATGAGGCGGCCCGGCAGAAGTAGTGGCGTGCTTCTCCCGCCATTTGCGTAGAACCTCAGCGGGAGGTGTCATCATGAAAACGCTGAGACTCTTTCTTGTCGCCGCGCTGTTTCCCGTCCTGGCCTCGGCCGACGATCCGGACCTGATCCTCCACAACGCCAAGGTCTTCACGTCCGGTCCCGCCGGCCTGTGGGCGGAGGCCGTGGCAATCGAAGGCAAGACCATCAAGGCCGTGGGGAGCAACGCGGAAGTGCTCGCGCTCGCCGGGTCTGGGACGGAGATCCGCGACCTGGGAGGCCGGACCGTCATCCCCGGCCTCAACGACGCGCACGTGCACGCCTTGGTGCCTCAGGGGGTGCAGCTCAACATCCCGAGCTTCGTGCCGGGGCCCGGGCCGACCGTGCAGGAGATCCTCGATCTCATTGCCGGCGCGGCCCAGATCTTCCCCGAGGGCACCTGGCTCTTCGCCACGGTCGGAACGGCGTTCAGCGACGACCCGCAGGCCCACCGCCTGACTCTCGACCAGGCCGCTCCCGACCACCCGGTCAAGTTGGAGCTGTGGACCGGGCACGGGATGTACTTCAACAGCCTCGGGCTGGAAACCCTTGAGATCGCCGAAGATGTCGCGGATCCGTTCGGCGGCTTCTACGAGCGCTTCCCGGACGGCAGCCTCAACGGCGTGGTCCATGAATATGCCGAGCACCTGGTGCGGCGCCGCTTCGCCGAGCAGCTCTCCGACGCGCAGATCGCGGGCATCTATCAGGCTTTCTCCGATCTGGTGGTGCGCTTCGGCTTCACCAGCGTGCAGGACATGTCGATCGGCTTGCCGCACGAGAGGAGCGTCGCCATCCTTGGAGCGCTGGACCTGCCGCTGCGCTGGCGCGAGATCTGTTTCCCGCTCACTGTCGCCGAGGACTGCCACACCGGGCCCGCGCCTTCGTCCCGGGTGACGCCCAGCGGCATCAAGTGGATCAGCGACGGCACGCCCGTCGAGCGCCTCGCGTTCGTCTCGGAGCCGTACGCGGACCGTCCCGATACGTTCGGGCGCTTCAACTTCGCGGATGCCGACTTCAGCGCGATCGTGGCGCGGTCGCTCCAGGGGCCGAAGAAGAAGGACCAGCTTCTCGTCCACGCGGTCGGGGATGCCGCGATCGGCGCGCTGTTCGACGAGATGGAGGCGACCGCTCCCGCCGCGCGCTGGCAGGGACGCCGCACCCGGATCGAGCACGGCGACCTCATCACCCCGGCCGACGTGCAGCGGGCGGCGGATCTCGGCGTGGTGATCGTGCAGAACGGCACGCACCTCGCCCTGCCCGATCTTTTCGTGCGCTACTCGCCGCAGACGCTGGCGCACGTGCAGCCGATGCGCTCGCTGCTCGAGGCCGGGGTCCCCCTGGCCCTGGGCACGGACGGGATCGGACAGGGGTCCAACCCCTATGTGGACATTCTGCTCGCGACGATCCACCCGGACCGCCCTTCCGAGGCCCTGACCCGCGAGCAGGCGGTGATCGCCTACACGTCGGGCTCGGCCTACGCCGAGTTCGAGGAGCACCGCAAGGGGCGGCTCGTACCGGGGCAGCTCGCGGATCTCGCCGTGCTCTCCCAGGACATCTTCACCGTGCCTTTCTTCCTGCTCCCGGCTACGCAGAGCGTGCTCACGGTGATCGACGGCGAGATCGTGTGGGAGGCGACTGAATAAGCAACCATGAAACCTTTCCCGGAGCGACACGTTTCGGGTCTCTGACGACACTCATATCGACGTAGCCATTCAGAGACCCGGATTCCGGGAGAGGAGAGCCATTCATGGGCAGACGGCAGATCTTCCTGCTGTTGCTGGTGTTGTATGTTTGCGCAAGCTTTGTTTCCGCGCCGGTCTCCGGCGCCTCGGTGAGCTTCCTCCGCGCGCGGGACGGCCAGACCACCGATTTCGTGCTGTCGGATACGGCGATCGTGGTGCGGGTGGACGACGCTTCCTACAACCTCAATCCGGCCGCGGTCGAGACCCTGGGCGTCTCCATCTCGCTGATGGTCTCCGAGGACTCCGAGGCCATGATCCTCAAGGAGACCGGCCCGGACACGGGCGTCTTCGAGGGCTCGATCCATCACGTCTCCAACTTCATGTACCGGATCATGGGCGACGGTCTCCTCGTGTCGAGCACGTCGGCCTCGTTCCTGCCCGACACGGTCAGGGTCCAGCACGAGGCCCCGACCTTCGTGGATGCCCAGGCGCCCCTGACCGCCTCCGTCACCCGGCTGGTGGACGAGGACGGCGCGGACGCGGACTCGTTCGCCCTCGGCTCCGAGCTGCGGGTTCAAGTCGAAACCGCCCGGGAGACCAGCCCCTCCCTCGACGTGAAGACGGTGCAGGTCCGGTCGCTCGCCACGGGCGACCTGGAGACGCTCCGCGTCTGGGAGACGGACAAGTACTCCCTTCTGTTCACGCGGGCGCTCCCGATCGTTCCGGGAGCGGCCGTTCCCGGCGACGGAAAGCTCCAGGCCCAGCCCGGCGAGACGGTCGAGGTGGAGCACGATGCGGACGGCGTTCCCAGCTCCGACCAGGCGGTCGTGGCGCGGTCGGCCGTCCGCTTCGTGGACGAGGCCGGCCTGCCCGTGGCGGTCCTGGTGGAGGAGGGCACCGCCCGGGTGCGGGTCCTCGATCCGCTGTCGGCCGGGCAGGCGCCTCCCGCGGCCACGATCCGGTCGCGGATCACCCTCGACGTCGAGCCCCTGGGCCTCGCCGAGCTCCCCGGCAGTCCCGGCCTCTTCGAGGGCTCGATCCCGATGCGGCTGGGGAACGGGAGCGGCGGAGTCCTGGGAACCGGCCGGGAGAGCTCGGGCGAGCCGGACACGATCACGGCCGGCGACGGCCAGGCCGCCGCTTCTCTCCCCATCGTGCCGGCCCTCCTGGAGATCGTGGACGATCAGGGCCGGCCCCGGACCTCCGCTTCCGCGGGCGACACCCTGCGCATCCGCGCCACCGTGCTGCGCCCCGACCCGGACGCCGTTCCCGGGTACGTGATGGTGCTCGTCAGCTCCCTCGAGTACGGGCATTCCCAGCACGTCTTCCTCCCCGAGACGGGCGCCTCGACGGGGATCTTCGAGGGCACGGTTCCCGCCGTCCGCCCGGGGGCTTCCGCTCCGTCCCCTCTCGTCTACGTCGAGACCACGGACACCGTCGAGGTCGCCTACAACGACTCGACCTACCCCGCCGACCCGAACGGCCGGGCGGAGACGGCCATCGCGATCGTGCCGGTCGCGGTGGAGCTCCTCGACGGCCAGGGGGCGGCCACGGAGAGCTACCTGTACGGCGACACCCTCCACGTCCGGATCGCCGAGCCGGACGCCAACGCCAACCCTGCCGCGGCCGAGACCGTGACGGCCACGGTCACCGCCCGGAGGTACGGCGACGCGATGCACGACGTCGAGACCGCGATCCTCCTGGAAACCGGCCCCGACACCGACGTGTTCACGGGCACGCTGCCGACCGCCGAGCTCCCCGGCTACTCCGATTCGCCGGTCCCGGGCAACGGGGTGGTCGAATTCCCGAAGAACCTGCAGGAGCCCGACAGCGAATCGAGGGTCACGGCCAGCCGGAGCGGGGCGTCCGCCACGGCGCGGGTCCGCGACTCGAAGCTGTGGCTCGCCGACGAGGAGGGGCGGGACGCCACGGTCTTCCCCGTGGGCTCCGTGGTACACGTCTGGCTGCGGCGGCCCGCGAGCAACGTGAGCGCCGGCATCGACGCCCCCATGGTGGCGATCTGGACGCGCACGAACGATGCGGACTCGGAAGGCCTGATCCTCATCGAGACCGGAGCGGACACCGGCCTGTTCACGGCTTCGATCCTCGTTCAGCAGGGGGTACCCGCCGACGGCAACGGCGTGCTCACCGGGCAGGTCGGGGATGCCTTCGAAGTCTTGTTCCTCGTCGACGGCAGCATCATGGTTTCCGCCGACATCGGCTACCTGGGCGAGCCGTCCGATCCGTCCGGCAACCAGCCCCCGCACGCCAACGACGACTTCCCCTATACCTACGAGGAGACGCCGGTCAACCACATCGTCCTGGCCAACGACGTCGACCCGGACGGCGACCCGCTGACGCTGACCGCGGTCACCCAGGGGGCGAACGGCTCGGTCGCGATCGAAGGCGACGACAGCGTCACCTACACGCCGAACGAAGGCTTCTCGGGCTCCGACACGTTCACCTACACCGTCAGCGCCGAGGGCGGGACCGACACCGGCACCGTCTACGTGACCGTCTTCGGGACCAACGACCCGCCGGACGCGGTGGACGACTCCGCCGCGACGGACGAGGAGACTCCCGTCGTCATCGCCGTGAAGGCCAACGACTCCGATCCCGACGGCGACCCGCTCACGGTGGTCGCGGTCGGCACCCAGGCCGCGAACGGGTACGTGGACATCAACGCCGACGGCACGATCACCTATACGCCCTACTACAACTTCTTCGGCGAGACCGTGTTCACCTACACGGTCTCGGACGGGATCGCAACCGATACCGCCTCGGTAACGGTGATGGTCGCGCCGGCCGACGATCCGCCGGTCGCGGACGGCGACGGCGCCACCACGAACGAGGAGACGGCGGTCGTCATCGCGGTGAAGGCCAACGATTACGATCCCGACGGCGATGCGATCACGGTGACCGCGGTCACCCAGCCGGTGAACGGGTCCGGGACGGTGGTCCTCAACGCCGACGAGACGGTCACCTACACGCCGAACCCCGACTACCACGGCTCCGACGGGTTCACCTACACCCTGACCGACAGCGGCGGGAGCACCGCCACCGGCTCGGTCCTGCTCGCCGTCAATCCGGTCAACGACCCGCCGGTCGCGGTGGACGACGCCGTCACCACGAACGAGGACATGCAGGTCAACTTCCCGGTGAAGAACAACGACACCGATCCGGACGGCGACACCCTGTCCGTCGCTTCGGTGACCCAGGGCGCCAAGGGCACCGTGGTGATCAACCAGAGCCCGGGCGCCTTCCACTGGCTGATCTACCTGCCGCACGCCAACGCCAATGGCAGCGACACCTTTACCTACACGATCTCCGACAACCGCGGCGGCACGGATACGGCCACGGTCACGGTCACCATCACGCCGGTCAACGACACGCCGAGGGCGTTCAACGACTCGGTCACCACGGCCGAGGACACGCCGCTCACCTTCGATCCGCGGATCAACGACACGGATCCGGACGGCGACGCGCTGACGGTCACGAGCGCGAGCGATCCGAACCGGGGCTCGACCGTGGTCAACGCGAACGGCACCGTCACCTACACGCCGGACGCCAACCTCAGCGGCACCGACCTCTTCGTCTACGCGATCTCCGACGGCAACGGCGGCACCTGGTCGGCCCTCGTGACCGTGACCGTCACCCCGGTCAACGACGTTCCGGACGCGCGCAACGACCTCCCGCTCACAAACGAGGACACGCCGGTCACGATCAACGTCCTGTCGAACGACGTCGACGCCGACGGCCACACCCTGACCGTCACGGCGCTCACCCAGCCGGCCAAAGGCACGGCGGTGCTGAACGCGAACAACACGATCACCTACACGCCGAACCTGAACACGAACGGCTCCGATTCGTTCACCTACACGATCTCCGACGGCAACGGGGGCACCGACACGGCCACGGTGAGCCTGAGCGTGATTCCCGTGAACGATCCGCCGGTGGCGGTAGCCGACTCGGCGACCGTCGCCGAGGAGGGCACGGTCACCACCCCGGTGGCCGCGAACGACACGGACCCCGAGAATTCAACGCTCACCGTGACGGCCGTCACCCAGGGGGCCCACGGCACGGTCACGCTCCTGGCCGGCAACCAGGTGAGATATCAACCCGCAGCGAACTACTTCGGGCCGGACACCTTCACCTACACGGTCCGGGACCCGGGAAACCTCACCTCGACGGGCACGGTGAACGTGACCGTCACCCCGGTGAACGATCCGCCGGTGGCGAACGCCGACAGCGGCGGCACCCAGGAGGACGTGCCGGTCGCCCTCTTCGTGCTCTCGAACGACACGGATCCGGACGGCGACACGCTCACCGTCGTGTCCGTCACCCAGAGCGCCAACGGTTCGGTCGACACGAACGGCACGCTCGTGTCGTTCACGCCGGCCGCGAACTGGAACGGCACCGCGTTCTTCACCTACACGATCCGCGACGCCGGCGGAGTGGAGAGGACGGCCAACGTGACCATCACGGTCAACCCCGTCAACGATCCGCCCCTGGCCGGCCCCGATACGGCCAACACCAACGAGAACGCGCCGGTCACGGTCTCCGTCCTGGTCAACGACGCCGACGTCGACGGCGGCGCTCTCTCGGTGAGCGCCGTCACCCAGGGGGCCAACGGCGCGGTGGCCACGAACGGCATCACGGTCACCTACACCCCCGCGGCGGGCTTCTCGGGAGCGGATTCATTCACCTACAACGTATCGGACGGATTCGGCGGTACGGCCACGGGGCTGGTGACGGTCACGGTCAACGAGGTCAATGGCGCACCGGTCGCCAATCCGGACAGCGGCTCCACCCGCGAGGGAGTGGCCGTGATCATCGCGGTGCTCGCCAACGACACGGACGGGGATGGCGACGCCCTCACCGTCACTGCCGTGGGCTCACCGGGAGTCCTTCTCCCGGACAACACCGTCCGTTACACGCCGGGCGCCAACTTCACGGGCACGGTCACCTTCAGCTACACGGTGAGCGACGGCCAGGGCGGGACGGCCAACGGGCAGGTGACGGTAGTGGTCGGGGAGGCGCTGGAGAGGGTGGCGATCCTGGCCACGAACAGCGCGGCCCTGCGGACCGGCTCGGACGTGCTCTCGGGCGACGTGATCGTCAACCAGGCAGGGGCCGGGCCGTTCCTGAACGGCGCGGAGCTCAGCATCGGGGGCTCGGTCACCACCGCCGCCAACTGGGACGTGGAGGCCGACAGCCTCACCGTCGCAGCCGGCGCCGTGGTCGGGGGCGACGTTTCCTACAACCAACTCACCAACGGCGGCACGATCAACGGCCTGCAGAGATCGCCGCTCGCCCTGCCGGTCTTCCCGGCGCTGCCCGCCTTCCTGACGGCGACGCCGGGCACCACCACCATCAACGTGGCCAACAACGGCACGCGCACCCTCGCTCCCGGCAGCTATCTCGACCTAGTGGTGGGGAGGAAGGGGACGGTCACCTTCACGGGCGGCACCTATCACTTCCGCTCGATCACGGTGGACCGCGAGGCGAAGCTGCTGTTCTCGGACGCCTCGCAGGTGCGGGTGCAGCAGAAGCTCAGCACCAAGAACCTGACCATGCTGGGGCCGGCCACGGGAGCGCCGATCGACGCCTCGTCGATCGTCTTCTACGTGGCGGGCATCAACGGCACGACCGGCACGCTGGCGGCGACACCCAAGGCCGTTGAGATCGGGACGAGCAACACGGTCGCGATCAACCTCTACGCCCCGAACGGCACGACATGGCTCCAGGACGGCACCCTGGCAACCGGCGCCTTCCTGGGCAAGGACATCGATGTCGGGTTGAACGTGCAGGTGGCGCTGGACAGCGCCTGGTAGTAGCAGCAAGGACTAAAAGGACCAAAGGGACCTAAAGGACCATGTCCTTGAAGTCCTTTTGGTCCTTTACGTCCTTTTGGTCCTTTACGTCCTCACCCCCGCAGCTTCGCGATCTTCCTGTCCCGGTCCTCTTCCATGCGGCGGCGCTCGCGGACGTAGTCCTCTTCGGCCTCCTGCCGCTTGGCCGGGTCGACCGCCTTGCGCAGGCTGTCGCGGTGGAGGATCTCGAGCTCGGCCATCTTCGCCTCGGTCTGGCGGCGGATCTCCGCCACCTGCTCCTTCATCTCGCCGCTCAGCCCCTCCTCCCGGGGGCGCTCGATGCCTTGCTTCTCCAGGCGCTCGAGCGCGAGCTCGTACGCCGACTTCATTCCGGATGCCTTGTCCTTGTCCGCCATGGCTCGAAAGACTATCATCACGCGCCAGAATGGCACTGGAGGGAGGCAAAGTCCGATGATCGAAGCGCAGAGCCTGGTCCGCCGCTACGGCGACTTCACCGCCGTGGATGGCATTTCCTTCGCGGTCGGCGAAGGGGAGATCGTAGGGATG
>DASUNJ010000556.1:0-3002 GCA_036277235.1 Thermoanaerobaculia bacterium
CCCGACCCGGTCTCCCGGGCGGACGGGCGGCGGGAGCTGGACCGGAGCGATCACGAGGAGGGAATGAGCGCGGGAGAGGTCCGTAAGCCGAATTCTGTGTTCGTGGTCATTCCTCTGGGACCGGCGTTGCCGCCGGCCTCCAGCAACCTACCCGGAAACGGCCCCGGCCCGGCGAACCGGACCGGAGGCGGGACGGGCAACCCGCGTACCGCTCCCCTATTTGGTCTTGCTCCGCATGGGGTTTTCCGTGCCTCCGCCGTCGCCGCCGGAGCGGTGCGCTCTTACCGCACCATTTCACCCTTACCTCAGCCCCTGAGGATTGAGGCGGTATATTTTCTGTTGCACTTTCCGTCGCGTCGCCGCGCCTCGCCGTTAGCGAGCATGCTGCCCGTGGGAGCTCGGACTTTCCTCTCCGGCAAACCCCGAAAGGTTCCCGAAGCGACCGCCTGTAGCTCTCCAGCCTGGATATATCCTAACCGTTTTCCAAAGACATCAATTCCTCTTCTTGCGGAACGGGATGGGCTCCGCCGCCTTGCCCGCCTGCCCCAGCCTCTCGCGGACCTCCTTCAACGCCTCGGGCAGGCCCGGCTCGGTGGCCCCCATCTCCACGGCGCGCTCCAGCGATTCGAGCGCCTCCGCCAGCCACTGGGGGTTCTTCGCCAGGAGCAGCCCCAGCAGCCCGTAGGCCTCGGCGCCGGGAGCCAGCCGCACGGACTGGCGCAGGAGCTCGATCGCGGAATGGAAATCCTCGGCTTCGGCGAGCGCCCGAGCCCGAGCCAGGCAATGGCGCGCCTCTTCCTCTCTAGAAGCCGTCGAGGTCCGCAGAGCGGTCCAGCGGGCGGGACCCACCTCCCGGTCGTATTTCTTGCGCCGGTCGGTCTCGACCAGCGTCAGGTAACCCAGCGTGGCGCGCTCGAAGAGGAGCTTGAGCACCCCCTCGCGCCCCTCCAGGCCGACCCGGCTCGCGTGAGAGGGATGGACGAGGCGCGCGATCTCGTCATAAGCATCGTGGACCTCCCGCGCCCCCGAGGCCGGATCGATCCCGAGCAAGTGATAAAACGTCGCGTCCCCGAGCTGCCTCAGAAGCTCCGCCACGCGCTCCCGGTGCTCCCGGTGAGGGATTGTCACGGGACGCTCCGCAAGGGCGCGAGCGATGCGCTCGCTGAACAGGCGGTACTCCTCGTCCGTAAGCTCTCGGTGTGCGCTCAATGACCAACATTTTAGCATCCGGGGATAGACTTCGCGCGCCCATGCGCCTCCTCCGTCTCTTGCCCTGGATCGCGGTCCTGCTGCTCGCCGCGGCTCTGCGCGCTCCGTCCCTGACCGCGGCGCAGCCTTACATGAGCTACGTCGACGAGGGGAACTACCTCCACGTCTCCGCCCGCATGATCCGCGACGGCCGCTGGATTCCCGACGAGTTCCTGTACCCCTCGCTGCCGATCACGGCGGCGGTTGCCGCGGCCCGTGCCTACGACCCGATCTACCGCGCCCGGCACGAAGGGCGCCCGATGGGAAGCGACGTGCTGACCCGGCACGGCGGCTACTACGACGTGCTGGAGCCGTTCGAGATCCTGCTCCTGGGGCGGATCCTGTGCTTCCTGGCGGGGCTCGGGGGCGTGCTGGTCACCGGCCTCCTGGCCCGCCGGGTGGCGGGTCCGCGAGCAGGGCTCCTTGCAGCTTTCACGGCTGCGCTCCTCCCGGCCCTGGTGGCGCGCGGCGGGATCGCCATGGTCGACCCCTATGCCACCTTCTTCGTGGCCGCCTGCCTGCTCTTCACGGACCACACCCGCACCTCCGACCGCCCCGGCCGGGAGGCGGTGTTCGCCAGTGTTGCCGGAGCCATGGCGGGCTTCGCCTTCGCCTCCAAGTACCCGGCGATCCTCATCTCCCTCTCCTTCGCCCTGACCGTCTGGCTGAGCCGGCCTGCCTGGCGCGAGCGGCTCCGGCTCTGGGCGACCGGCACGGCCGGAGCCGTCGGCGCGGCCGTGCTCGCCATGCCCGGGCTCGTGACGGTGCCGGGGCAGGTGCTGGGCGGAATCCTGCGCCAGTCCGAGCTCTACAAAGAGCTGACCTCCCCCCCGCTCTGGCCCCA
Source organism: Thermoanaerobaculia bacterium (assembly GCA_036277235.1). GTDB lineage: Bacteria > Acidobacteriota > Thermoanaerobaculia > Multivoradales > UBA5704 > DATMER01. The sequence goes on from DASUNJ010000556.1 coordinate 2,093, forward strand.
GGTCGTGAAGCAGGCCGAGTGGGACATCCCAATGCGCGGACCGGAGCTGGGATGGACCTTCCTGGCGCTGGTGGCGGCGGGCCTGGGAATTGCCCTCTGGGACCGGCGCACGCGCCCTTCCGCCGCGGGATGGGCACTGTTCGTGGTCCTGGGCCTCGCCCTCTACACCCGGCAGAGCTTCACGCCGTTCCGCAACTTCCTCCCCCTCCTCCCGATCGGCTGCGTGGCCGTTGCGGTCCTGTTCGAGCGTCTGAGGATCATCCGTTTCCCCTGGGCTCACGCGGCCGGATTCGTCCTCATCGCGATCCTCTTCGGCCCGCAAGTGGTCCGATTCGCGCAGGATCGCGCGCGGTTCGAGGACTCCCGCGTCCAGGCGATCGACTGGCTGGGCCGGAACAGCCGGCCCGGGCAGACCGTGCTCGTCCTGAACGATCTGGCCTTCCTGCCGTCGGAGATCGGACGCCTCGAAGGGAGAAACGTGGAGGTCCACGCCTGGGACCAGTTGCAGCAGCGGCTGCCCGGCCGGGGCGGCCGCTACCTGGTGATCACGCAGATGAACACCCAGGAGGGCCGGCCGTTGATCAGCGCCGAGTGGATCGGCAGGATCCAGGAGCGCTACAAGGAGCGGGCCCTCTTCGGCGAGCATCCGGCCTCGCCGTTCCCGGGCCATTGGCACGGCAACCGGCAGGTCATCCGGGTCCTGGAGAGGCGAGCGGCGGCTCCTCGACAGCGTGGAGCTGGGCGAAGATCTTCCGCCCCACGACCTGGCCGAGAATCTCCTGCAGCTCCTCCACCCTAGCGTTGCGGACCCCCTCGGCGCTGCCGAAATGGGTGATCAACAGCTTGCGGCGGCGGGGACCGATGCCGGACAGCTCGTCGAGCTTGCTGCGGAGGGTGCGGGCGGAGCGGC
>DASUNJ010000557.1:0-13476 GCA_036277235.1 Thermoanaerobaculia bacterium
CCACCGGTTGAGGCCGATGGGCGGAACATTCTCTACCGCTTAGTGAAGGGAGGACACGATCCATGTCGGGCGAAGAGCCCACCCCGGTGCATGCTCTTCCTCCAGCGCCAGCGTCTCGGCGAGCGGCCGGAACGCCGTTGGCGGGGCGTCAACCCTGTTTTCTCGCACAAGAATTCTAAATTTTCGTACAAAAAGTTGGAATTTCAGTACGGAGATTTGCTCTTCAAGGGCGCGAAAAGTAAATTTTCGTACGAATATTCTATATTTTCGTACGAAAAATCTCGCATGGCAGGCTTCTCCTTCCGCCGTCCTCCGACAGTTCGCTCTTCTCGGGGAAACCGGTTATTCCGATGGGGGATTCAGCCGGGGCAGCAACGTGCTCCAGGCGCGCAGGTGGAGGAAGAGGCTGGCTTCGTGGTTGACCCGCGTGCCGGGCACGGCTCCGTCGAGCCGGTAGGCCGGCGCATAGACGCCGTAGATCGACCAGCGGTCCTGGTACAGGCGCTTCTTGAACCGGAACTCAAGCCGCAACGTGTTCCAGCGGATCTGGTCGCCCTGGTAGCTCAGGCCCGTGCCCATTCCCATGTCGAAGCCGAACTTCTTGCCGTGCTCCCAGGTTTCGGTGCGCACGTCCATGGATGCGAAATGGGTTCCCTGCGTGTTCTCGTCGGTGCATTCCGGATCACAATACCGGTCAGGCCGGTAGTACGCATAGCTCAAGCCGCCGACGACGTCATAGGGAGCCATGACCGAGGTATCCAGATCGATGCCGAACGTGGTGCCTCCGAGCGAGCGCGAGGTCGTGGCACGGGCTACCGAGACCTGCAACCGGGTGATGTGAGGAGACGGCGAGGGGCCCTCGGGCGAGGGCGAGATGAAGTAGTAGCCGAGCTGGGCCTCGGCACGGCCGGCGGTTCCGGAGTCGGGCCGGTCGTAGCCGTACCCTGTCCAGCGGCCCGTGAACTGAAGCCGTCTGCGCACGACGGTGCCGATCAGATCGACCAAGCCGACCCGGGACGAAAGGTACTCGGACCGGTACTGGAAATCATGCGAGATTCCCGTGCGCAGGTAGGCGGCGAGGAAGGTCAGATGTAGTGGCTCCTGGCCGTCCTCGCCCGGGAGGGTCAGCACGCTCGGGTCAACGAAGGTCTCCAGCTCGAAGACCTCGAGGTCCTGGGCTTCCGCGGGACCTGTCAATGTCACCGCCAGTGCGAGGAAGAGCGCAACCCGATGGCCGGTCATTGTTGGTTCGCTCTTTCCAAGAGGAGGTGGATGTACTTCAGTTGCTGGAGCAGCCGTTGGCGGACAAGGCGCGCGGCATCATCATCGACTTCGATCTGATTGTCCTGGTCCGAGGAGAACTCTTCCAGCTTGCTCTTGTCCAGCATCCACGATTCTGGATCGCTCTTCAGCCTTACGTAGGTAACGTCCTTGAGGGCCACCAGGAGCAGGTTGCGTTGCTGGCGGTCAAAGATCTCTACCGTGGCAGAGCCGAGGGGCAGATCTTTCACCAGGTTCCAGTCCGGATTCTCCTGGCTTTCGATCCGTTCCAGCTTGGGCTTGTTTTCGAGTTGGACCTTGAATGGATAGCCATAGGGCGTGCTCTTCACGCGCAGCGACCAGCATGTGGTCTCGGCGCGAAACTCGAATCGTGCGTAGCACTTTCCATCCGGCAGGCGGACCACGAGAGGCGTGTTGCGCTGTGTGAAATCGATGCATGCGACGCTGGGCACGAGCGTGCTGATGTCCGCGAGCGCCAGCGGCGCGGCGCTCGTGAAGATCCACAGATCCTCGAGATTCGGATCCGTGCTCGGCATCGCCGGTGAGGAGAGTAGCCTTCCTCCCAGCTTGAGAGGAAGGTTGGCCCAGTCCTCCAGGCTGCCATCCGGAAACAGGCGGATGGCGACCTTGCCGACCGTCTTCGGGCACGGGGAATCGTCCGCGACGGCCGGAGCCGGCATGGAATGCAGGAGGAGGATGGCGAGGATCAGAATGAGTTTCATTGCGAGATCTCGCGACAGGGGTCGGACGTTTCCTCCGCGCTGCCTTGCGCCGCACGGCAGAGGAGCGCAGGCAGCACCCATTGCGGAACGCCTTCGATGTCCATGACCTCCGCCTTCCGGCCATGCTCGAAGATCCTCAGCTCCAGGTGATGGGCTCGGTTGAGGAACGGTTTGAACATGACATGTGGGCGCGACGGGATGGAAAAATCCTTGGGGTTCCAGTCGGGCATCTCCAGCTCCATGACGAGGGATTCTCCGCCAGGCACCAATCGTTGGTTCTCAGCCGGCTGGACGATCTCCACTTGGAGCTTCCGCTCTCCCTGTCGGCTGTTGAGGACCAGGATGGCGTCCAGGATTCCTGCCGGCCTGTTGCCGGAGTTGAAGATCGACAGCCAGAACCGCCGCTCCTCCTCGGTCGATTCGAGCTCATTGTTCGGGGCCACGGCCTGGAAGAAGACTCGCGGGTCGGAGCTCGCGAAAGGCTTCATGTTGGCCAGGACCGCACCCAGCGCGGTAAAGCTGGTGATCAGGGCGACCACGAGGCTGAGAGTCGAATTGCTGACATGCAGATGGCCGCCGAACCACTGAAGCGCACCGCAACCGCCGCAGGTGCGGGCCTCCAAATGCAGCGGCTGCCTGCAGGCAGCGCACGTCCGAACACTGCGAGGGAATCGGCCGCACTCGTGGCAGACGGTGGCCGTCTCCGGAAGGGGAGATCCGCAGCTCTCGCAGAGCGCAGTCCAACTGCGCAATGCTCCGCAGGCCTTGCACTTCCGGGCCCCGGCCGGGAGCGCTTCCGCACAGACTGGGCAATGACCCTCGGCAGACTCGGGCGCAGGCATGGCTATCCTCTCGGTGAGAAACAGCCTATCAGAAAGTGGGTCGTTAAGAAAGGGTTGCGGGGGGATTCTAGCGCCTCCGCATCTCCACGACGAGCCGCTGAGAGGAGGACCGGTCCCAGGCGCGGAGGTCGTAATCCCCCCAGAGGCGGGTGAGGCGTAGACCGGCAGTCTGGGCGCGGTCTTCCAGCTCTTCGACCGACCAGAGGCGGCCGGAGAAGGAGGCCTCGGTCGCGAGACTTCCATTCTGCCGGTACTCGAAGCGTGCGGTGCAGAGGCGGGTGGCGGGATCGCAGTGCCAGACCTGCCGCACGCGGAGCTTGCCATCCTGGGTGACATTTTCCATGACCAGACCCTCCCGGTCCTCGGGCGGGAACCAGGCCGCGTCCAGGACGAAACGGCCTCCGGAAGCGAGGTGCTCGGCCACCACGGCAAAAGCGCGGTCGCGGTCCTCGTCTGCCGTGAGGTGGACGAAAGGATCGTCGACAGCCGCGACGAGGTCGAAGCGCTTCCGGAGCCGGAGGTCGCGCATGTCGGCGGCGAGGAGATGGACGTGGCGGAGACCGCGCAGCTTGCGGCGGGCCTCGGCGAGCAGCTCGGGGCTGAGCTCGGAGGCCACCACCCTCGCCGCCTTCTGCGCGAGGAGCCGGGTGGCCCGGCCGGTGCCCGCGCCCAGCTCCAGGACGCGGCACCCCGGCGGCTCGCTCGCCATGCGGACCCAGAAATCCTCGTCCCCCCGGTCGCGTAGCTCGGCATCGAAGAAGGGGAGGATGCGGTGGTAGTAGTCCTGAACTTCGGTGGCCATGCCGCCGGTATGTAGCAAAGCGCCTGCCCGTTACGCCTACAGGATGGTAGTTGTATGATATTCAAGAAACGAGCGAGGTCCCTATGAAACGACTGATCGTCTGCTGCGACGGCACCTGGAACCGGGCGGACCAGGAGCGCGAGGGAGTTCCGTGCCCGACGAACGTGGTGAAGATCGCCTACCGGATCGCCAAGCGCGACGGCGCGATTCTGCAGGTCACGTTCTACGACCAGGGGGTCGGGACGGGCAACGTCGTCGACCGCTACTCGGGAGGCGCTTTCGGAGACGGGCTCGCGGACAACATCCTCGACGCCTACCGCTTCCTCGTGGCGAATTACGAGGAGGGCGACCAGATCTTCCTCTTCGGGTTCAGCCGGGGGGCGTACACGGCGCGGAGCCTCGGCGGCATGATCCGGAAATGCGGCATCCTGCGCCGGGAAGGCGTCCGCCACTACCGCGACGCGGTGAACCTTTACCACTCGGAGGTCAAGCCGACCGATCCGCAGGCCGTGAGCTTCCGCAAGGCGAACTCGGTTGCCGAGGACGTCGAGATCCAGTGCGTCGGCGTCTGGGACACGGTCGGATCGCTGGGCATCCCCCTGCGCGGGCTGCGCGGATTGACGCGCAGGAAGCATCAGTTCCACGACACGGAGCTCAGCGGAGCGGTCAGGAACGCTTTCCATGCCCTGGCCATCGACGAGCACCGCGCTCCTTTCGAGCCGACGCTCTGGGATTTCAAGCCCAAGCCGCCGCAGCGGATCGAGCAGGTGTGGTTCTGCGGTGCCCACAGCGACGTCGGAGGTGGGTACGCGGAGCCCGGGCTTTCGGACATCGCGCTCCAATGGATGATCGATCGGGCGACGGAGGCCGGCCTCGTCTTCGACAACGCCGTCGTGCAGAAGCTGCCTCTCGGTCCGCAGCCTCTCCAGGAGATCCACAATTCCAAGACGGGGTTGTACCGGGTGACTCCCGGAATCGATCGGCCCATCGGCAGGGCAGCCCAGGACCCCAACCAGGCGGATCCGACCCAATCGGTCCATGACAGCGTGCGGGCGAAGTGGGACGGCGACCCGAAGTACCGGCCGGGCGCGCTGAAGGATTATTTCAAGAGGTCGGGGGATCCCAGGGGAACCTGAAGGCAGCTCCTCAGACTTTCATAGCCCCGGGTCTCAAGGTCTTCCAGGCGCGGCTCCTTTCCGGTCTCCTTGCGCAGGAGGCCGGCCGCGTGCTGACGGAGGAGGGCGAGGCGCGGATCTCCCGGCGCCAGACCGAGCGCGGAGAGCGCGTGGACCGGCGGCATCGGAGTCTTCGATCGATCGGGGACGGGCAGGCGCCAGAGGTCGAGGCGGTAGAAGATCCGTTCCGCGCAGCGGGCGAGGTTGCCCCGCACCCTCTCCACGTCGCCATAGAGGAAGTTGGGCGGTGAGACCTCTGGTTTGGCGTGACAGTTCCCACAGTACCGGTAGAGCGCCTGGACGGCCGGCTCCGGGAAGTCGGCGGGGCCGACGGTGCCTCCCGTTTCGAGGACCGGGGGCGGCAGGCTGGCGTCCGCAAGGCAGCAGGCGTCGGTTTCCAGTCCCAGCTTTTTGAACAGCGCACCGATCACGGCGGTGCGCCGGAAGGGGGCGGAGGAGAAGACTTCTCCCGGGAGATCGTCGATCGCGGTCTTCACGACGGAGAAGTCGTCGAGGAAGGTCACGATGGCTTCGCCGCTGTAAGAAAGCCGCAGCGACTCGACTGCGTTGCCATCGGCTCCGCGGGCGTGCAGGCCGGAGAGCTTCTGAGCTACTTTGACTTTGAGCTCCCGCGGGTTGGATTTCCCTTCGATCACATCCAGATCCCTCAGCGCGCCGAGCCGCTCGATCGTCCCTCCGACGACCTGGGCGCCTTCGAGGAAGATGCGTCCTTCGAGGGCGTCGGTGCAGCGGAACTTGACTCTCTTTCCGGTTTCCCGTGGCTGGATCGAGACCTCGCATGGGAAGGTCTGTTGCTCCTTGACCTTGCCTCGGGAAAAGATCTCAGAGTCGAGCCGCCGGGCGTCCTCGTTCGTGAGGAACCCGGCCAGCCCGGCGATCAGGCGCTCGGGTCCCGTGTCCTTCGTCCAGACCTCCAGCGGCGGACGGGGATTCAGGGGCTCGAAGGCCGCGGGGACGTGCGAGCGCAGAACGAGACCGCCCAGGCGCCGGGACTCTTCCGGACTGAGTGTCGCCGGCACGCTAGCGATCACAGGGTTCGACCGGTGGGAGGCCAGCGGATCGCGGTTCGGGATGTCGGGATCGGGGATGGCGAGCCCGTGAGGCCACCGCACCTGCCAGGCGCGCTGCAGCTCCTCGCCCATCCCTTCATGGAGCCCCCCTGAAAGCCGGTGCTGCAGGGCGGATGTGAAAGCGGCGGCCCGGCACTCGTCGCTGCCGCAGCCTTCACGCCAGAGAAGCTGATAGACGGCGATGCGGTTGGCGCGGTCGGTGGCGGCGTCGATCGCGGCGGGGACGTCGACCCCCTGGGCGATGGGGAAGCCGTAGAAGTCGCGTTTTTCGGCGGCGAGGAGGCGCGCGATCTCCGGGTTGGCGTTCGTCTCGTCCCAGACCTGGCGGGAGAACAGGGGGCCGCCTCCCTGATGGCAGGCGGTGCACACCGCCCGGTTGGCATAGACCACCCGCGCCGCGCCGCCGGGACGGTAGTCGAGGACGAGCTGGAATTCGAAGCGGCCGGCCGCCTCGTTGTAGCTGATGACTTCGAGGACCGCGGCTTTCTCGTGATAGCCCAGGTAAAGACGATCCTTGAAGACGCCATCCGTGTCCACCGCCGCGACCGCGCGGGGGTAGCGGAAGAACTCAGGATCGGCGGCGTTGCGTTGCAGGGAGCGGCCGAGGGGGATCAAAACCTTTTTCAAAGAGTGACCGCCCAGGCGCTCCTCGATGCGGTCGAGAAGCGCGGAGAACGGGAACGGCACTCCCTCATGGCCGGTCAGGAAGTCGAACAGGGAGTGGCCAGATGGAGGCAGGCTGGGGCCGGGGTCCTGCGGATCGACGGCCCATTCCGGGGTAGGCGCAGGTGGCTGTCCGAAGACCATGGCGGCAATGAGAAGAGCCGCAGCCAGAGCGAAGGGGAGGGGGTTCCTCCCCCCTGGGAGGGGGCGGTTGGAAACGGGGGGAGGCCAGGAGGGGGGTGTTGCGCGCTTGCCACGAGCTTGTCGCCTTCGGAGCTCCCCCCTCCTAACCTCCCCCCAGAGCCAACCCTCCCCCTCCCCCGGGGGAGGGACCCTCCCGCCCCGATCTTCATCCATACTTCACCTCAGCTGCCCATGGTTTCAGCCACCTGCTGCGATCCGGGCCGGCAGTCCTCGCCTCTCGGTTCCGTCGCGTTCGGATTGTAGAGCGTGAAGTTGAGGAGGAAGATCTTGCCGACGTAGGCGCGGCCGAGATAGAAGCCGGGCCGCACCATGCGGATCTCGTCCCGGATCTGAAGGCCGTTGCGTCCGCCGATCTGATCGATCTCGTCGAGGTAGCCGTCGATCTCGTCGCTGAAGAAGTAGTCGATGATCACCGACTCGCGCCGGCTGTCGAGCAGGCTCTGGCCGCAGTAGAGCTTAGCGGGAAAGAGCAGGCCCACCTCGCGGCCGTCGATCGTCGCCGTGCGCATCTTGGCGAGGTCGGCCTTGAACAGGCGCGCCAGCTTCTTGCGGTTGGTGATCTGGTTGCGCAGCTCCATCTTGTCGCGGTAGAAAACCTTTCCCTTCCACAGCCCCTCGGCGAGCTCTTCGAGGTCGTCCACGGCGCGGTCGGCGAGGAACCCCTTGACGCCGCCGAGGATCTCCTTCACCCGGCGCAGGCCGCCGCCGCTGGCGAAGATGACGGTCCCCTGGAAGGGTCCGTCCGGGATCGGGCCGGCGGTGAGGCGGGCGTAGAGCTGGTCCAGGTCTTCCTGGCTGAGCTTCACGAGGCTCTCGGGCGTGAACGCCGCGCGCTCGGCAGGCGTCAACGGATGATCGTGCTCGACCTTGGCGAAGTCGGGCTTGGCGGCGTAGCCCGCCTGGACGCGCGGAGCCGGGGAAGGAGCGCTCGCGCAGGCGGCGAGAAGCGGCAGGGCGAAGAGTGCGATGGCATGTCGTTTCATGATCGTTATCCTCCGCTCACAGGGTGGCCAGGAAGGCGGTCAGCGCGGCCTTGTCTTCGGCGGAGAGGCTCTCTCCGAACGGATGGCCCGCGTTTTCGACGTCCGCCGTGCAGGTGTCGTACTGCTCGAACAGCACGGCGGCGTCCGCGGGGTTGAGCCTCAGGTTCTGGGTGAACAATGCCTTCTTCAGGATGCGGCGGCGTATCCCTTTGAGCCAGCGCATCTGCTCCCGTGCCTCTTCTTTCGAGCCCAGGCGCTCGGTGAGCCGGCGCTCGAGCTCTGGACGGTTGGTGCCGGAGAGCACCAGGTCCGCCACGAAAGGCTTGAAGTCGAGGCTGACGAGCCGGCCCGCGGGCATGCCTTCGGGCACGCTGAGCTTGAAGGTCCGGATGTTGCGCCGTCGGAACGTGCGTGGACCGAAATCGATGCGGATGTCGTGATCGAGCAGGCTGACCTTGCTTTGCCGCTGCTGCGGGTTCAGAAGCTCCGCCATCGAGGCTTTATAAAGGTTGTAGCGCCCTTCGACGCTGGGGTCGTAGGCCACGCAGCCGGGCTCGTCGAGACGCTTGTAAGCTGCGGTGGAAGTCTTTTCCACGTAGGGCGAGCGGTAGAGGCAGGTGTCGAGGCCCTGGTCGTCCTTGCACGTGCTCGGCTTGCCGCAGATCTCGGGGCCGACGGCGTTGTTGTGCAGGAAGGGCGCGTGCGCCCACACGTTGATCAGCGAGATGTTGCGGTAGTAGCCGCGCCCGCCGTCCGCCTTGTCCGTGATGGCGGCCACGGCCGGCCGGTTGCGATAGGTCTCGGAGCCGTACTGCTCCCAGATGCGCCCCTGCATGTGGTTCGAGTGCAGGGCGCGGCAGCGGTAGGTGCCCACCTCGGAGGCTTCCTTCACCTCGTCGTTGCCGAGCCAGTCGATGCGGTGGCTGGCGCGGTTGACAGCCAGGAAGTCGGTGTTTTCCGTGGGGTTGGGCTGGCTCGAATGGCAGCGGGCGCAGTTTTCGACGAAGACTCGCTTGCCGCGGGTCACCGCGCCTTTGCCGTGCTCGGCTTCGAGCTGCTCGACGAGGTCGCCCGGGTCTTCGAGCCCGCGCGCCTCCCACAGGTCCGCGGGCTTGCTCGCGAGGAAGAACTTCTCGATCAGGCCGAGGCGGTCTTCGATGGCACGGAAGCCGGGGCAGTCGCGCCGGCACTGGCCGATGTCGAACGGGGTCTGCCCGAAGTTGCGCTGCGTGGGATCGAGCTGGCGCAGGTCGGTGAGGTGGTTGAGCCAGCACTCTTCCGAGCAGGAACCGATGTTGAAGTAGACCCGCTGGATGGCTTCCTGGGCGCCGACCGAATCCTCGCCGCCCTTGAGGATGTGGAAGACCTCTTCCTCCTGCGAGCTCCACTTCCGGCACTTGCCGGGCTTGCCCGGCTCGCACCAGCAGGTGTCGTCGCCCGGCGGGCAGGAGGCGACCGGGCGCCACTTGGCAACCTTTTCCTTGAAGTGGGAGGGGCGCGAGGCGAAGCTGATGATGGCGTTCATCGTCCCCGGATTGTGCACGCCGTCGTTGGGGATGGCCGAGGTGTCGACCGAGCCCGGGCGCTCGTGCGAGAAGAGCTGCCATTCCGGGCTGTCGACCGGCATGCCGGAGGCCATGATCTCGGAGCTGCGGAGGTATTGATTGCCGATCAGGAGCTTGAGGTTCTCCCATTTCGGGTTGGCGGTGTCCTTCGGCGGCTTGAGCGGATTGAATGCGATGTGGCAGGCGCCGCAGGACATGCCGATCAGGAAGGGCGGCTCGATCGAGGGGTCGCTGAGATGGCTGACCATCATGGTCGAGCCCGGCGCGGACGGCTTGCGCTCGCGGTAGCCGTTCCAGGTGCCGAGCTGGCCGCCATTGATCTTGCGCCACTTTTCGGCGTCGAAGCGCGGGTTGGGGAGCTTGCGGAAGCCCAGCGCGCCGGTCGAGGTGCCGAACTCGAGATCGCAGGGGTCCTGCTTGTTGCCCAGCCCGCCGGGGTCTTTGAAGTCGCAGCCCGGATCGCGGTAGCCGGTTTTTCCTACGTACTTGAGGAGCTGGTCGTCACCCGGGCAGTATTCGAAGCCGTAGGTCTCTTCCATGCTCTTCGCGGGGCAGCCGGCCGAGCCGGGCACACAACAGCCGGGATCGTTGATCAGACCCCAGATGTTGAATCGATCGCCGTGCTGGTCCGCGCGCAGGACGCGGAACCAGTCGATCAGCACGCCCATGCGCTGCTGGAAGACGTAGGTGGTGAAGCGCGTGGTGCCCGCGGTGGCCTTGTACCAGAGCTCGGCCCCGGCCATCTCTTCTTCGTTCAGTCCGGCCTCGGCGACGCGGAACCCCTGGTCGAGGCCCTCATAGGCGCCGACTGGGAGCGTCACAAGCAGCACCCCGCCGAGAATTCCGAGAATGTGGATGATCCTTTTCATGTTCGATCTCCTCTCACAGCGTCTTCAGGTACTCGATCAGGTCGTCTTTCTCCTGGGCGGAGAGACGGGTGCCGTATTCGTGGCCCGCGTTGCCGTTGCCGCGCTCCGAGACGTAGTACTTCCAGATCCGGGGCTGCGGCCATTCGTCCGAGCGGCCGGGGGCTCCGGGCCGGTCCCAGGGCGAGGGCGTCGCGGGCGGTTGCGCCTCGTCGCAGCGGGGATCGGCCCGCCGGTCCGAGATGAAGCCGAGGTTCTCGCGGTCGAGGACGTCGTAGCCCCGGCAGAAGGTCCGCGGGCGCTCGGCGGCCGGCGCGAGCAGATCGCGCAGCGTGGGCACCGAGCCGTTGTGCAGATACGGCCCGCGGAGCCAGATGCCGTCGAGCTGCACGGCGATGTAGCCGTCCCTCTCGATCATCGGCGTCCGCCGGAACCCCATGGAGGCGACCTTCTCGTTCGCGAGCTTCGCCGCTCCGGTCCCCCTCCACGTATCGAGACGCTCGGGATCGGTGCCGACTTCTTCGATGGGGATGACGGTGCCCATGCGGTTGTCCCTGCCTGAAGTGTGGCAATCGGCGCAATGTGTTTCATACACGGCCGCTCCACGGGCGGCCATCTCCGCATTGACGGGGAACGGATAGGGAGGCGGCCTGAGCTCGCGCAGCCAGTCGAGGAGCTGCGGGATGCGGGCGTTGAAGTACGGCGTGTTCCGCCCTCCCAGGCCGAGGGCCGAATCGATCAGAACCGAGCGGAACGAGGTCGTGGCGCCGTCCAGGTTCATGAGCATCGTGTGGGAGGCGACGGGCTTTCCCTCCTCGAACCCGCGCCCCGGCTGCTCGCGGGCCGCGAGGTGCCAGATGGCCGGGAAGTCGGTGTGATCGATGCTGTCGTCCCAGGGCATTTCGAGGAAGTTGAACTTGGTCAGGTTCATCGGCGCGTCGCGGCCCGGACCCCAGCGCGGCCGGGTCGCGGTCCAGGCGAAGTCGCGGCCCTGCTCGGCGAGCCGTTTCTTCGTGATCGGAACCAGCACGAAGCGGTAGAGGAGCCGGTCGCGAAAGCGCAGAGGGTAGGAGCCGTCGATCTCGCGCAGGATGTTGTCGGCGTTGAAGCGGGGATCGTTGGCGGCCTTGGAGAAGAACTCCAGAAGCCCCTGGATGTCGGCGGTGTTGCTGCCGCCCGCGGCCACCACGACCGGCGTCTGATCCGGCGACTTGCGGTACTGGGTGGAGTGGCACAGGGCGCAGTTGAAGCCCACCCGCGGGAAGAAAACGGTTTTTTTCGAGAAGCCCGCGGGGAATTCCTTGCCCTCTTCCCAGGGGAGACCCAGCGACGCATAACCGCCCGGTCCCGGCAGGTACTCGGGGAAGATCCGGGGGAGGACCATGAGGATCCAGTAGGGGAGCCCGGCCTCGTTCTCCCCGCCGATCGAGCCGTAGAGGAAGTTCTCGCGCGGGTCGCCGAGGATCTCGGCCGGCTGCGGCTTGCCGTCCGTGACCCTGCCCATCTTGTCGGTCAGGACGTTGGCCGAGCCGAGGCCGCCGGCAGTCGCGCCGAGCGGCAGGAGCATCACCAGGCCGAAAAGGAAGCTTTTGCGGTCCATCGTCATTTCCTCTCAGAACGTCTTGAGGTACTCGATCAGCGCATCCTTCTCGTCCGCCGACAGCCTGGTTCCGTACTCGTGGCCCTGGTTGCCGTTGGCGGGAAGCGTCGTGTCGTAGCGCCACCCTTCGGTCTCGGCGTCGGGGCCCTGGGTCACGAAACCCACCTTTTCGTAGTCGTACACGTCGTAGCCGGTCCAGAACACTTTTGGCCGGCTTTCGGCCGGTTCGAGCAGCGCCCTCAAATCGGGCACCGAGCCGTTGTGGAGATAGGGAGCCCGCAGCCAGATGCCGTCCAGCGGGCTGTTGGCGTAGCCGTCGGTCTTGCGGAAGTGATTGAAGCGGGCGGGATAGCCCTTGGCTCCGGGATCGCCGGGGCAGTCGCTGGAATTGGCCCGGGGATACTGCGCGTAGATGCTGTTCTGCGCCCTGACGAGCTCGGGGGTGTAGGAGTCGAATCGCCAGCGGTCGGTTCCGATCGCCTTGAGCGGAATGACGGTGCCGACGAGCTTTCCGATTCCATCCTCGCGCCGGAAGGGGGGCGTGGAGGCGCCGTGGCAGCCGGCGCATTGCGCGTTGTAAAGGGGTGCGCCCCGGGCCGCGAGGGCCTTATCGATCCTCTCGGGGGGAAAGGGCTTGGGCTCCAAAGTCTCCAGGAAGCGAGCCATCCGGCGCAGGCTGCACTTGTCGATGAGGGGCGGGATGGTGGCGGCGAAGCTCGCGGAAAGATTGCGCTCCTGGACGGAGAGGTTGTTGCCGTCCCAGTGGAGCTGCATCCCCTCGCGGCCCTTCTGGTACCAGACCGAGGGCAGGTCCGCATTGCCCCTCTTCTCCTTCTCCGGAGCGAGGTGCATGGGGAAGTTGAGCAGCGCCTTGGGAGCGTTGAAGGTATCCACCCGGCCCGGCCCCCAGCTCTTGACATCGATGAAATCCAGCCGCTCCTTGATCGACAGGAGGCGCCGCTTCATGACCGGGACGACCGCCAGCCTGTAGATCTCCTCTTCGAGAGGGTTCAGTTCCTTCGGCAGCTTGGGGCCGGCGAGCTTGTCTACCTTCCGGCGTTCCTTTTCCAGCTTGCGGATCGTGCGCACCAGGTGCTCGCCATTGAACCGCGGGTCGGACGCGGCAGCGAAGAGGAAGCGGATCCACTCGCCCTGGTTATAGCGGTTGGCGGGCATGCCGAGGATGATCTGGCGCTCGCTCTGCGGCGTGTCCCGGACCGTGCCGGTGTGGCAGACGCCGCAATTGATCCAGACCCGGTCGAGGGCCAGGCTGTTGCGCTGCGACGTGCCGACGGGCAGCTGGAAGCGGGGGTCTCCCCCCGGCTCGTAGGTGTAGCCGAAGGAGGAGTAGCCCTGGCCCGGCATCCTGTCCGGCAGGTACTCGGGGAAAAGCTCGGGCAGGGCCACCCAGATCCAGTAGGGGAGGCCGAAGCCGACCTGTCCCTTGTAGCCGCGCTCGCCGCCGAGCGAGCCGTACTTGAAGTGATCGTCGTCGTCGCGATAGCTGGGGGTACGCTCGAAGTAGCGGTCTCCGGGCACCGAGTAGAAGGGCAGCTCGTCGGTCGCGAACAGCCGGGTCGACGAGAGCAGTAAGAAAAGAACCCATCCCGGTCTTGCCATGAACAACTCCTCGCCCCCCGCGGGGTAGAAGACTCTCCAGAGCGCTCCGATTGGGACTTCCT
>DASUNJ010000558.1:0-2663 GCA_036277235.1 Thermoanaerobaculia bacterium
CCACGGAATCTTTCAGCTCTTCCCAGAGACGAAGCGACTCGCGGAAAAGCTGCAGCGCCTTCTTGGAGTCTCCGAGGTCCCTGTACGCCAGGGCCAGGTTGTTCCGCGCCAACGCCTCGCCCCTCAGGTCACCAGAGTCGAGGGCCAGGGAGAGAGCGCGGTCATAGACCGAGACGGCCTTCCCGGTCTCTCCCAACAACCAATGCACCGCGCCGAGCCCGTTCAGCGTCTCCACCTCCTGCTGTCGGTCTCCGACCTCCCGCCACAACGGCAGAGCCTCCTCGAACTTCGCGATGGCGGCGATCCTGGACTCCTTGCTCTCCTGGGCCTTCCGGTGCGTCGCTTCCGAAGTTGCTCTCTCGGCCGCGATCCGCTTGTCATCTCCTGGGATCGCGGGCCGCAGCTCCTCCAGCGTCACCTTGTAGAGACCTGCTCTGGCCGGATCGTGCGGGGAGATGATCAGCCGGAAGTCCCCGCCGGCCGCGGCGATCCACGACAGCAGCTCGGGCACCTTCTTCCCCCCTGCGCCGTCCGCTGCCGCGACCTCTTCGTCCGACGGCCCGACCAGCCGCACCGCGACATCCACCCCATTCTGCTCCACGGTCACCCGGGCATAGTCGCCCGCCTGGGCCGCAATCCGGTACTCGTGGACCTCGCCGGCCCGGATCTCGCGCTCCTGGATGACACCCTTTTCGAGGCGGGGGGGACCGGACGGGACCGGAAGAGGCTCCGGAGCGAGCGTCCGCACGGGAGGCGCCGACGAACAGGCCACGCACAGCGTTGCCAGAATTCCTCCCAGAAAGGCCAATGTGCGGGGGCCGAAAGGAAGCAGGGAAGGACAGCGGGGTCTAGCGGGCAGGATCTTCAAGACCTGACTTCGCCTCTCGTTCAGCCAGTTTACCCCAGGCAGGACGATCGATGTCAGAAAATTCCCGGCATGGCGAATCTATAGAGGAAGAGAGATAGGATGGAAGATGCTATGGCCGACGATCGCGACATGGTGACCCGGTTCTTGCGGGGAGATGCGGATGCCGTGACAACCCTGGACAGTTGGATCTCCAGGGCCGCCTGGCCCTACCAGCGCCGGCTGGCCCACCGCTGGGAGGATGTCCTCCAGGACGTACGCCTGGAGGTGACACGGCTGCTCGGCGAGGGCAAGTTCCGCGGCGAATCGAGCCTCCGCACCTACCTCTGGCGGGTCGTCTCCCACACCTGCCTCGACCAGATCCGCTCGCAGGGCAAGTGGCAGTTCACCGACCTGGAAACCGCGGACCAGGAGGACGGCCGGGCCACCGGACCGCTCCGGGTGGCGATGGACGACCCTGCCGAGCGCGACCTCCTGATGCGCGTCCTGGAGCGGGCCTCCCCGGATTGCCGCGATCTGTGGAAAATGATCCTCCTCGGCCACTCCTACAAGGAAATGAGTCTGCGCCTCCAGGTCGCCGAAGGAACCCTGAGAGTGCGCGTCCTCCGCTGCCGCGAGCGTGCGATCGCCCTCCGTTCGGAGCTGATGGCGGGTCCTGTCGGTATTGCCGGCAGGGCGGAGCCCGGGCGTAACAAAATCGTCACGCGAGCGCCCAAAAAAAGCGGAGAGACGATACGCCCATGAATTTAAATTGTGATGAAGTCGCCGAGCTCCTCCCCTGGTACTTGAACGGCACCCTCGACGAGGGGGAACAGGGAGAGGTCCGCATGCATCTGGAGGGATGCACCAAATGCCGTCAAGCGCTGGATGAAACCCGCCTCGCCTGGCGGCTCTACGACCAGCACATCCCCTCCGAAGCTCTCGTCGCGCTCGGCTGGGGGGAGACCCCCGAAGGGCTCGACCCCGGCGTCCTGGAGCGCCACCTCGAGACCTGCCCCCAGTGCGCGGCCGAGTTGGAGATGGTCCGGACGAGCCGCAAATTGGAGGAGGACGACCGGATCGCCCTTTTCCCTACGTCAGCTAAGCCGGCGAGGACCGAAAGGTCCGCACCCGGGTGGCGCACAGCTGCTATGGCGGCCGGCCTGGCCGGCATCGTCGCGGCGAGCGGCTGGGTCTGGACCGCGGGCCGCGCGAACGACCTGGAGGAGCGGCTCGCCCTGGCGGGCCGCCCGCCGGAGACCGCCCCGGCGCCCGCCCCTGACGCTGGCGGCGGTCAGTTGTCGCAGATGACCGCTGAGATCGAGCGCCTCCAGCGGCGCGAGGCCGAGCTCCGTCAGCAGCAGGAAGAGATGCGGGAGCAGCTCTCCCGTATCGCCCAGGCTGCTCCGGCGGCGCCGTCCCCCCAGATCAACGCCTGGATCGGCGACTTGCGGCCGACTCAGGACGTGGTCCGCGGCGGCTCCGCCACCGCCGAGGAGCTGCCGGCCGGCAGGACAGCGAGCCTGATCCTGGGAACGAGCCACAAGGAGACCCACCGCGGCCACCGGGTCGAGATCGTGGATTCCGCCGGGAAGGTCGTCTGGAGCGCCGACGGCCTGGTCCCCGACGGCGAGACGAACGATTACGGGATCACCCTCCCCGCGGGAACCCTGAAGCCGGGCGCCTATACGATCCGGATCTCGGCCCAGGAGGACGGGAAAAGGGTCGAGCTGGAAAGCTACTCGGTGCGGGTGAGGTAGAGGACTCCCTCTCCCCCGGCACGGGGGAGAGGGCCGGGGAGAGGGGGAACGGGATCAAT
>DASUNJ010000559.1:0-4354 GCA_036277235.1 Thermoanaerobaculia bacterium
AAGGGATCGACCTCTCGGAGATGTCGGTGCACATCGAGAAGCATATGGCCAGCAGCCCGCGGCGGATCTCCGGGCTCCCCTCGCGCATCCGCATGCCCGCCGGGCTCACCCCGCAGCAGCGCAAGAAGCTGGAGAACGCGGCTTTGACCTGCCCCGTCCACATGAGCCTCCACCCGGATATCGAGCGCGAGGTGGTGTTCGAGTATCCGGATTAGAATAGTGGCGGAGGTATCTCATGGAAACGACCCTGGACGAGCTCGGCAGGATTCTGCTTCCAAAGGAGATCCGGGACGACTTCGGCCTTCAGCCCGGCGCAGTGCTGAGGATCGAAGAGCAGGATGCCGGTATCTTCCTTGTACCGGAAGCCCGGGAGAACACTGACCCCTACCTCGTCCGCAAGGGTGGAGTGCTCGTGTTCACAGGGAAGGCCGAGGGGGATCTCGAAACGGCCATCCAGCGGGTCCGGGATGAGCGTGATGAGAAGGTGGCCGGAATGAAGCTGGAATGAGGGCCCTCTTCGACACCTCCGTCCTGGTCGCGGCGGTGGTACAGGCCCACTCCATGCACGCAAAAGCCCTGCCCTGGCTGATGCGAGCCCAAGACAGAGACCTGCAGCTCGTGCTCTCAGCTCACTCCCTGGCCGAGCTCTACGCCTCTCTGACCCGCCTGCCCGTGAGCCCTCGGATCACTCCGGACCGGGCCTCGAAAATCATCGACGGCGTCATAGCCGCCGCGGACGAGATTGTCCCTCTCTCTCCCGAGGACTACACATCTACGATCCAGCGCATCTCCGGGATGGGGCTTGCAGGCGGCATCGTCTACGACGCGCTGATCGCCTGTGCGGCCGGAAAAGCCAGGGTGGAGCGCCTGATTACCTTCAATGCCTCTCACTTCCGCCGGGTCTGGCCGGAAGGCGAGCCGCTCCTGGTCACTCCAGACTGAGTGGCTCCTCTTGACGCAGGAGGTACAATAGCCGCTCCTTTCCGCGGCCCACATCGGGCCCGGCTCTTGAGGCCCCTGTTTCCGACATGAGCGAGAACCGATTCCCAGACGTACCCGGCGCATACCCGTTTCCCCAGCTCGAGCAGGAAGTGCTCCGGCTCTGGCGCGAGCGGGACATCTTCCAGAAGAGCCTGCAGAAGCCGGCACCCCAGGGCGAGTTCGTCTTCTACGACGGCCCCCCGACCGCGAACAACGTGCCCCACGTCGGCCACGTGGTGACCCGCGTGGTCAAGGATCTCTTCCCCCGCTTCCGGACCATGCGCGGCTACCGCGTGCCCCGCAAGGCGGGTTGGGATACCCATGGCCTTCCGGTCGAAATCGAGGTCGAGAAGCGCCTCGGCTTCAGCGGCAAGCAGCAGATCGAGGAGTACGGCATCGCCGAGTTCAACAAGGCCTGCCTCGAGAGCGTCCACACCTACGAGCGCCAATGGCGCGCCATGACCGAGCGCGTCGGCTACTGGCTCGACCTCGACCACGCCTACTTCACCTACACGAACGACTACATCGAGTCGGTCTGGTGGTCCCTGGGCGAGCTTTGGAAGCGCGGCCTCCTCGGCGAGGGCTACAAGATCCAGCCCTATTGCGCCCGGTGCGGCACAACCCTGTCCAGCCACGAGGTCGCCCAGAATTACAAAGACGTGGACGATCCGTCCGTCTGGGCTCTCTTCCCCGTCCGCCCCGGCCAGGAGCTGGTGCCCGTGGGCGGCGGCTCGTGGACGACCACGGAAGGGATGAAGCTCGTCGCCTGGACCACCACCCCGTGGACCCTCACCGCCCATGTGGGCCTCGCGGTCCATCCCGACATGGTCTACCGCCTGGTCCAGCACCCCAACAAGCCGGACGAGCAGTTCCTCTTTGGCGACGAGCTCGCCAAGCCCGTCCCTGCCATGGTCGAGATCGAGGGGGAAAAGCGCCTCGCCGATCTCGCCGCCGAGCCGGTCCTCGCCCGCTTCCGCGGCAAGGACCTCGAAGGGCTCCTCTATGACCGGCCGTTCCAGACGGATGCCCCCGCCGTCTCCGACGAGCGCGGCTGGCAGGTGGTCCTGGGCGATTACGTGACCTCCAGCGAGGGCACCGGCCTCGTCCATACCGCGCCGCCCTTCGGCGAGGACGACTACCGCACCGGCCAAGCCTACGACCTGCCTCTGCTTCTGACCATCGACGCCGAGGGTAAAGTCCACAACCTGCCCGGCCTCGAGCCGTTCGCCGGGATGTGGTTCAAGGACGCCGATGCCAAGATCCTTCAGGATCTGCGCAGCCGCGGTCTGCTCCTCCACACGGAGCGCTACCGCCACAGCTATCCCTTCTGCTGGCGCTGCGACCGGCCGCTCCTCTACTACGCCACGACGAGCTGGTTCGTGAAGACGACCATCCTCAAGCAGGAGCTTCTGGAGGAGAACCGCAAGATCGACTGGCACCCGCCCCACATGGCAGAGGGCCGCTTCGGCAACTGGCTGGAGAACGTGGTGGACTGGGCGCTCTCGCGGCGGCGGTACTGGGGCACTCCGCTCCCCGCCTGGAAATGCGACGGCTGCAATCACACCACGATCGTGGGCTCCTTCGCCGAGCTGTTCGAAGCCTCGGGACAACAGCCGCCCGCCGACCTCTACGATCCGGAGCAGTTCAATCCGCACCGTCCGTACATCGACGAGGTCGCCTGGCCGTGCACGAAATGCGAAGGCGGCACCATGCGCCGGGTGCCCGACGTCATCGACGCCTGGTACGACTCGGGCTCCATGCCGTTCGCCCAGCACCACTACATGGGCAAGCCGCTGCCCGAGATCGATCCGGAGACGGGCAGGGGCTTCCCCGCCGACTTCATCTCCGAGGCCGTCGATCAGACCCGCGGCTGGTTCTACACCCTGCACGCGCTCGGCGTCCTGCTCTTCGGCTCGAAGGCCTACGAGACCTGCATCGTCCTCGGCCATGTCAACGACGAGCAGGGGCGGAAGATGTCCAAGCGCCTGGGCAACGTGGTCGAGCCCATGGGTGTGATCGAGGAGACCGGGGCCGACGCCCTGCGCTGGTACTTCTGCGTCAACAACCCGGAGGTCAACTCCCGCTTCTCCGCCAAGCTGGTGCGCGAGGCTGCGCAGGGCTTCCTCCTCCCGCTCTGGAACGCCCTGTCCTTCTTTACCATCTACGCGAACCTGGACGGCTGGCGGCCTTCCCCCCCTATAGGGAACAACCAGCCGCGATTCGAGGACCGGCCGCCGCTCGACCGCTGGATCCTCCTGCGCCTGGACCGCCTTACCTCCGAGGTAACCGCTGGATTGGATGGCTACGACGTCACCGAGCCGGCGCGGAAGATCGAGACGCTCCTGGACGACCTCACGAACTGGTACATCCGGCGCAGCCGCGACCGCTTCTGGGCGGGCGCGGGAGCCGAGGTGAACAAGGAGAGCGCCTACCAGGCCCTCTACGAGGTGCTGACCACGGTGGCCCGCCTGATCGCGCCGTTCACGCCCTTCGTAGCCGAGATCCTCCACGAGCGCCTGGTGAGCAGCCAGCGTCCCGACGCCCCCGAGAGCGTCCACCTCGAAGAGTGGCCCGAGCCGGGCGCCCGAGCGGAAGAGGAGCTGGAGGCCGCCATGGACGCGGTCCTGCGCATCGTCCGCCTCGGCCATGCGGCCCGCAACACGCACTCGCTCAAGACCCGGCAGCCGCTCGCCGCCGTGACCCTGGTCACCGCCAACGAGGCGCTGCCCGGCCTGATCACCCCCTACGCCGACCTGCTCAAGGACGAGCTGAATGTCCGCGACATCCACTGGGCGGCGGACCGGAGCGAGTACGTGCGCCACGAGGTGCGGCCCGTCTTCCCCAAGACCGGCCCGCGCTTCGGCAAGCGGATGTCCGAGGTGAAAAAGGCGCTGGAGAGCGGCGACGGCGATGCCCTGGCCCACCAGTTGGAGACGGCCGGCAAGGTCACGATCGAAATCTCGGACGGCTCGCACGACCTCTCGCCCGAGGAGGTGGAGGTCCGGCTCATCGAGCGCGAAGGCATGGCTACCCAGGGAGACCGCGAGCTGCTGGTCGCCCTCGATACCCGCCTCACGCCCGAGCTGATCGCCGAAGGCTGGGCACGGGAAGTCGCGCGCAGTATTCAGACTGCCCGCAAGGACGCCAGTCTCGACTATGCGGACCGCATCCGGGTGAGCTACGAAGCCGATCCCGAGATCGAGGCCGCCGTCGAGGCACACCGCGAATGGATCATGGGAGAGACCCTGGCGGTGGAGCTGGCCAAAGGGAACGGCACGGAGCTGAAATCCGCGCCGGTCGAAGGGCGTGCGTTTGCATACAGCATTGAAAGGGTCGGCAGCTAGTGCATCAGAATGTAGGGGAGGGGCTTGCC
>DASUNJ010000560.1:0-13545 GCA_036277235.1 Thermoanaerobaculia bacterium
GTGCTCGGCGCGATGTACACGTCGCAGTTCATGCACCCGTCCTACAAGCGGGTCCTCAAGCCGATGGTGGAAATCATGGCCTCGCTGCCCAGCGTGGTCCTGGGCTTCCTCGCCGGGCTCTGGCTCGCCCCGCGGATCGAGGACGCGATGCCGGCCCTGGTCCTGATGCCGGTGATCCTTCCGCTCCTGGTCCTGATCGCCGGCTATTTTTGGAACAGGTTGACGCCACGCACCTTCCGCGCAGGCACCGAATCCATCCTGTTCGTCTTCGTGCTCGCCTTCGGCATGTGGCTCTGCTTCCAGCTCTCCGAGCCGTTCGAAAAAATCGCCTTCGGCGGCAGCTTCCAGACGTGGCTCGGCGAAGCTACCGGCCTGAATTACGACCAGCGCAATGCCGTGGTAGTCGGCTTGGCCATGGGCTTCGCCGTGATCCCGATCATCTTCGCCATCGCCGAGGACGCCTTCTCCAACGTGCCACCCAACCTGGTGGCCGGTTCTCTCGCCCTGGGCGCGGACCGCTGGCAGACCGTGACGCGCGTGGTCCTGCCCACGGCCTCGCCGGGCATTTTCTCGGCCGTCATGATCGGCTTCGGCCGCGCCGTGGGCGAGACCATGATCGTGCTCATGGCCACGGGCAACACGCCGATCATGGACTGGAACCCGTTCAACGGCTTCCGGACGCTGTCGGCCAACATCGCCGTGGAAATCCCGGAGGCGCCGCACGGCAGCACGCTCTACCGGACGCTCTTCCTGGCCGGCCTGCTGCTGTTCGTCGTGACCTTCGTCATCAACACCGTCGCGGAGCTGGTCCGCCAGCGGCTGCGCGAGCGGTACTCTCAATTATGAGATCCCGCTCCGAGCTCTTCGGGCAGGCGATGACCTGGCTCTGCGGCGGCGCCCTCGCCTTCAACCTCCTGCTGGTGATCGGCATCATGGGCCTGCTGGCCTGGCACGGCCTCGGCTACTTCTGGCAGAAAGAGCTCGTCCAACTCACCCTGAAGGACGGCACCAGCCTTCTCGGAGAAGTCTGGGAGGTCGAGCAGGTGGCTGAGGCGCCGGGCGAGCCCGCGATCGATCGCTTCCGCATCAAGACCGCCAACCGCGACGTGGGCGGGCTCGACTTCGCCTGGATCAAGGAGATCGACGTGGCCTCCCGCGCCCGGCCCGCCGGAGCGGTCCTCCTGGAGCGCCTGGAGTGGGGCAACTTCCACGGCTTCATGGAAGAGCTGCGCGACGGCGACAAGATCCTCGCGCGCGGTCCGGAGGCGTCCTGGAAGGCGTTCCAAGAGCTGCACGAGAAAAAGGCCGGGCAGCGCGAGCAGGTCGAGGAGCTGGAGAAGGGGGAGATCGGCGACGTCAACTACGCGATCGAGAAGCTCCGGCTCGACCGCCGGGCTCTCGATTTCGCGGACCTGACGCCGGCCGAGAAGCAGCGCCGGGCCGCCGCGCTCGACCGCGAGCTCGCCGAGCGCGAAGCCGAGTACGAACAACTCGCCGACCGCCTGTTCAAGCTGCGCGAGGAGCTGGACAAGGGCACCCTCGTCATGAGGTCCGTGGACGGCCAGACCAAGGACCAAACCAAGGAAATACCGGTCGCGATGGTGGTCCGGGCGATCCGCCCGAACGACATGAACGCCCTTGAGAAGACTGGGCTCTATCTCTCCCGGGGCTGGGAATTCATCACGGCCGACCCGCGGGAATCCAACACCGAAGGGGGCATCTTCCCGGCGATCTTCGGTACGGTCATGATGGTCTTCATCATGTCCTTCGCCGTGGCGCCGCTCGGCGTGCTCGCCGCGCTCTACCTGCGCGAGTACGCCAGGCAGGGGCTGCTGGTGCGGATGGTACGGATCGCGGTCAACAACCTGGCCGGCGTACCTTCCATCGTCTTCGGGATGTTCGGGCTCGGTTTCTTCGTCTACCTGGTCGGCGGCTCGCTGGACCGGGTCTTCCACCCCGAGTCGCTGCCCACGCCGACTTTCGGCACGGGCGGCATCCTCTGGGCGAGCCTGACGCTCGCGCTGCTCACCGTGCCGGTGGTGATCGTGGCTGCCGAGGAGGGGCTCGCGGCGGTGCCGCGCATCGTGCGCGAAGGATCGCTCGCGCTGGGCGCCACCAAGTTCGAAACCATCTGGCGCGTGGTGATCCCGGCCGCGGCCCCGGGCATCCTCACCGGTATGATCCTGGCGATGGCGCGCGCCGCCGGCGAGGTCGCCCCGTTGATGATCGTGGGCATGGTGAAGCTGGCGCCGTCGCTGCCCATCGACGGCCGGCCGCCGTTCGTCCACCTCGAGAGGAAGTTCATGCACCTCGGCTTTCATATTTTCGACGTGGGCTTCCAGAGCCCCAACGTCGAGGCCACCACGCCGCTGGTGTTCGCCACCGCGCTGCTCCTGATCGTGGTGGTAACCGTGATGAACATCGTCGCGATCATGCTGCGCAATCATCTCCGGCGGAAGTACGCGGGGAGCTCGGTGTGATCGAAACCCTGGAGACCCGGATGACTCAGACGACCGACCCGGCGCTCGACCCCGGGATCAAGGAACCGATCCTCGACGTCGAGTCGCTGTCGCTCTGGTATGGAGAGAAGCAGGCGCTGCGCGACATTTCGCTCAAGATCCCGGAAAAGAAGATCACCGCCTTCATCGGCCCCTCAGGGTGCGGCAAGTCGACCCTGCTGCGCTGCATCAACCGCCTGAACGACCTGATCGACAACGTCCGCATCGAGGGAGACATCAAGTTCCAGGGCGGCAGCATCTACGACCCGCGGCTGGAGATCAACGCGCTGCGCAAGCGGATCGGGATGGTGTTCCAGAAGTCGAACCCGTTCCCCAAATCGATCTACGAAAACGTGGCCTACGGACCGCGCCTCCAGGCGATCAAGCGCAAGCGCGACCTGGACGAGATCGTGGAGAAGAGCCTGCGCGGCGCCGCCCTCTGGGACGAGGTCAAGGACCGCCTGGACGACAGCGCCCTCGGCTTGTCCGGCGGTCAGCAACAGCGCCTGTGCATCGCCCGCGCAATCGCGGTGGAGCCCGAGGTGATCCTGCTCGACGAGCCCTGCTCGGCCCTCGACCCCATCGCCACGGCGCGCATCGAGGAGCTGATGCAGGACCTCAAGACCCAGTACACGCAGGTCATCGTCACCCACAACATGCAGCAGGCCTCCCGAGTGTCCGACTACACGGCCTTCCTCTACCTGGGAGAGCTGATCGAGTACGGCGCCACCGAGAAGATCTTCATCAACCCGCTCAAGAAGCAGACCGAGGACTACATCACGGGGCGGTTCGGCTGATCCTGGGACAAGAGCGCGAAGGGCTCGGTGCAATTCCCCCTTGACCAGCCGTTGCCCACGGACCTGATCCGCCGGATCGTCGAGTTCAGGGTCAAAGAGAACACCGGCAAGGCCTCGAAATAGGGCTGCTTCGGGTAGCATCGGCCCCGCAATGCGGCTCCAGCGCGCGGAATGGGCGACCGCCCTCCTGATCACCCTCTTCGCCGTGGGGCTCCACGGGCTGCGGCTGGTCCATGCCGGGCCGCTGTGGCGGGACGAGGCCGCCGCGTTCCACCTGGCGACCTCGCTTACCCCGGCCGAGGTCGTCGCCACGGCCACGACCGAGTCCTTCCCGCCTTCGTTCTTCTTCCTCGTTCGCTCCTGGGCCGCGGTGCTCGGCGGCTCCGACGCTTCCTTGCGCTTCTTCGGCCTTCTGGTGGGCCTCGGCCTCCTCGCCCTGTTCTGGTGGAGCGTCCGCACGGCGGCCGGGACGGCGCCGCTCCTGGCCCTCTCCCTGGTGGCGGTCAATCCGTCGGTCCTGCTCTTCGGCGACTCCCTGCGCGGCTACGGCCTGGGGACCGTGGCGATCGTCGCGACCTTCGGAGCGTTCGCCCGGCTGGCAGCCCGGCCCGACCGTGGCGCCATCGCCTTGGCGGCGGCGACCGCCCTGCTCAGCGTCCAGATCCTCTTCTTCAACGCCGCCCTGCTGCTCGCCCTGGGTCTGGCGGCGATCGGGGTCGGGATCCTCAGGCGGCGTCCGCGCGTGATCCTGGCTGTCGTGGCGATCGGCGCGGCAGCGGCGCTCTCGCTCCTGCTCTGGATCGAGTCGGTGCTTGCCACGCGGTCCTGGAGCGGGCTGCTGGAGGTCCCGCTGGGATCGCAGGAGATCCTCGGCGAGATGGCGCGGACGGCGAGCGCGCCGGTCGGGGCGCTCAGATGGGTCTGGCTGCTGCTCGCGGCGCTGGCCCTCGTCCCGCTCCGCAAGAACGGAGAGGATGGCCAGGAGCGGAAGGACGCTCGCCTGTTCGCCCAGCTCGCCCTCCCGGGCCTCCTGCTGGCGCAGTGGGGCTTCATGGAGGCCCTCGACTATGCACCGCGGCCGTGGTACTTCCTGGCCTTCCTTGCCGTGGCCGCGGTCGCTCTCGACGTGCGGCTCTCTGGATCGCACCTCGGGCGGGCTTCGCGCCTGGGGGCGGCCGTGCTGGCGGTGCTCGCCCTGGCCCTGCCCGTCACGGCCCTCGCTCGGGTGCGGATGACCAACGTGGACCTCGTGGAGGCGCGGATCGCCGCGGAAGCCGCGCCTGGGGACCTGGTGATCGTGGCGCCCTGGTACATGGGCATCAGCTACCTGCGGTACGTCCGCGGCTCGACGCCCTGGATGACACTGCCGGACCTGCCGGACCACCGCATCCATCGTTTCGACCTGCTGAAGGTCCGCTTGACGGAGCCCGACCCGCTCTCCGATGTGCTCGGCGCGGTGGAGCGGACTCTACGCTCGGACCACCGGGTCTGGGTGGCCGGCAATATCGAGATCCCACCCCCGGGAGCGGCGCTGTCCGCCTTGGATGAGCAGAACTGGTCGCAGCGGTTCGGAGCCTTCCTCCGCGACCATGCCACGCAGGGAGGGCGGGTGCCGGTCCCCTGGAACGGACCGGTGAACGGCTACGAGAGGCTGGAGCTTCTCGTCTTCAGCGGCTGGCGGCAGACCACACCAATCCCATGAGCGGCGGGCCCCCGCCCCGGGCCCGCCGAACCTCATGAGTCCATCGATTTTCAAAGAACAGCCCCGCGGCAAAGCCGGAGGCGCCCTGCAGCTCCTTTTCCAGCGTCCTCCCGCGAATCCCTCGCGCCTTCCCCCGGGCTCCCGGTGTCCTCCCCCGGGCTCCGCACGCCGTCCCCCACATTCCTGACGCCGTCCCCCGGACCCCGCACGCCGTCCGCCGCACTCCTGACGCCGCCACCTGGACTCCGCGCGCCATCCTCCGTACTCCGCGCACCGTCCCCCGCACTCCGCACGCTGCCCCCCAGAGTCCTCAGTCGCTCCCGTGAGCTCCTGCGGAGCTCCCCCGAGCTCCTGGAGACGCGCTCCGCAGAGGAAGAGACGACCGCAATGATCCTCGAAAGATTCTTTTGAGTCAACTATTGACACGATCCGTTCCTTTATCTATCATCCATCTCGTTCTGCTCCCAAGGAGGGTGCAGACTCTCAAAGGAGGTTGTAATGCAGCAGAAACGCAAAGCGTCCGCCGCCGGCGGGGACCGTAGGGTCCGCGTCAACCCCATGACCTGGCTGTCGGTGACCCTTCCGGTCATCGGGGCCAACTAACCGGATAAGAGCCGGAGAAAGGAGAAAGAGCCATGCCGAACAATTCGTCCATCGCGGACCACGTGACCGACTTCCAGCGTCTGCTGCAGTCGGTCGCCCAGAACGGGGGAAACGACATGCCGGACGTCTCGCAGCCTCAGGGCTCGCTGCAGGACACCCTGATCGAGATGACGGCGATCCTCTCCCGTCAGGACGCGCACCGTGCCGGCCTGCGGGCGGACTCCAAACGTCTGCGGGAGTTGATGGTGCGGGGCGCGGACTATGCCCGCCAGATCCGTTCGCTGATCCGGGGCTACCTGGGTCCGCGCAACGAGAAGCTGGTCGAGTTCCGCATCCCGGTCCTCGGCCGGCCGCGGGCGCTGCCGTCCACGACCCCGCCACCGCCGCTCCCGGAAGCGCCGGCCCCTGACGAAGTGAAGTCGTAGAGCAGGCGCAGGAAAGGAGGGGGCGCGGCCTCCGCGCCCCCTCCGTCGTACTCGCGAGCTCGGCCTGTCTACCGGGGCGCCGGACCTCGATTCCGGCACTGCGGCAGCCAGGCAGGCGCATCAGGGTTCATTGAAAACTGAGAAGGACGGCCGGCCTCCGGATCCAAGGACGCCGCCGTCCGCCCAAATGAAGGGAACCTGGTCTCCAGGGAAGCCGTGCGTCCTCTCCCGTCGAGAAGGAGAGGACCGGTCGGCTCCGGGGGAGACCGGGCGAGGGCGCCTGCCCTCCGTTCTTCCCCTCCCACCTCGCGCGCTGAGAACGACATCCCCTTTCAAAAGCGAGGCGCCGAGCCCGGAGCCGGCCGGATTTTCCAAGGCCTTGGGCCACTCGCGGGATTCCCAGAGCAATGAGTAACCGACAAGGTTTCCGGCCCTTCGCTCCGGCGGGAGGGCGCAATACCGAGGCTCTTGTTGTAGCTGGGAGGTTCCGGCGGCACGGTTCTGAACCCTGGCTTCTGAAGCTTCTCCATCCCGATTGACACCCTCCGGCGCCGGGCGTAGACTTTCTAAGTTCAAGTTTTTGTGGACCTTTAAGGAGCCGGCCACTCGGACCTGCCTGCGTCGTATGACATCGACTTGGTGTCCTACTCCTGCGGGTGGCACACGTCGACCCTGAGGTTGAACAAAACCGCTCCGCGGCGGTGCCCTTCGTCGTCACCCCTATCACTTTTTAGCCGCTGTAATCACCGAAGCCACAGTTGTCTCTGAGGGGTCTACCTTTCGGGATGTACTTCTCGAAAGGAGACCCCATGACAGAGATGCATCGCCGGATGGAAGAAGAGTTGAAGCTGCGGGGCTGCCGTCCCCGGACTCAAAAAACGTACGTTGAATGGGTGGCGCGGTTTGCTGCCCATTACCGCCGAGCGCCGGAGCAGATGGGAGAAGAGCAGGTGCGTGCCTACCTGGTCCATCTGCTCGAGGACCAGAAGCTATCGCGTTCCACCCTGGTCCAGGCCTTCTGTGCTCTGAAGTTTTTTTACATCCGTGTGCTGCGCCGCTCGTGCGAGGTTGAGGATCTGCGTTTCCCCAAACAGCAGAAGAGAAGTCGCCCAGAGTGCTGAGCGAGTCGGAGGTCAGGCGACTGCTGGAGTCCGCCGGCAACCTCAAGGATCAGGTGATCCTGATGACGCTTTATGGGTCAGGCCTGCGTCTGAGCGAGTTGATCCATCTTGTGGTCAAAGACATCGACAGCAGCAAGATGCAGATCAGGGTACGCGAAGGCAAGGGCGGCAAGGATCGTAACGTAGTGCTGCCCAAGACTCTGCTGGAGGTGCTGCGCCGCTATTTTCGGCAGTATCGGCCAATCAACTGGCTGTTCTATGGTCAGACGCCGCAGCAGCCGATCGACGACCGGGCGGTCCAGCGGATGGTGCGCGCTCTGAGCGAGAGAGCCGGACTGCGCGAGCGAGTGACCGCTCATACCTTGAGGCACAGCTTCGCCACTCATTTGCTGGAGCACGGCACGGAGCTGCCTTACATCCAGACGCTGCTTGGGCACCGTAACATCAAGACCACCATGCTGTACCTGCGTGTCAGTCCGCCGGCTCTGAGAAAGGTAATCAGTCCCCTGGACCGGCTGGACTGGAGAGCTCCCGAGCTGAAGTAGGCCCGCTATGGCGGGCTCCTCCGATCTGGAGGTGGCCCACATCTTCCGGCTCTACGGCGAGGCCTTTCGACAGAAACACAGGCTTTGCCGCGTGCAGCTGCAGGCCATGAGGGCCATCGAAGACTGCCGCACCGCGGTTTTGGGTGGACACCTGTACCGCTGTGAGGAGTGCGGCTCGGAGAAAAACGTCTACAACTCCTGCCGCAACCGCCACTGCCCGAAGTGTCAGAACCTGGAGAAAGAGCGCTGGCTGGAGAAGCGGCGCCACGAGCTGCTACCGGTGCCCTACTTTCACGTCGTCTTCACTCTGCCGGAGGAGCTCAACATCCTGGCCCTGGGCAACCCCGAGGTGATCTACGATCTGCTGTTTCACAGCGCTTCGCAGACCCTGCTCGAGATCGCGGCCGATCCCAAGCACCTCGGGGCTCGCCTGGGCGCCCTGGCGATTCTGCACACCTGGGGTCAAACGCTTGTGCTGCACCCGCACCTGCACTGCATCGTGTACGGGGGAGGACCATCGCCCGACGGCGAGCGCTGGATGGCCGCCTCAGAGAGATTTCTCTTACCGGTGCGGGTGCTCGCCCCCGTCTTTCGGGGCAAATTCCTCGCCGGCCTCAAACAGCTCTATCAGGAGGGCAGGCTGAGTCTGCGGGAGGGGCGGACAAACTGCGTGATCCGTTTGAATTCCTCAACCTCCTCGACCGGCTGTACCAGAAGTCCTGGTGGGTCTACAACAAGCCTCCCTTTGGCGGGCCCGAGCAGGTGCTCAAGTATCTGGCCCGCTATACCCACCGAGTCGCCCTGTCGAACCACCGGCTCGTTACTGTCGCCGACGGCAAGGTCACCTTCAGCTACAAGGACTACAGCCAAAACAGCCGGCGACGGGAGATGACGCTGCCGGTCGAGGAATTCATCCGCCGTTTCCTGCTGCACATCCTGCCCCATCGATTCGTGCGCATTCGTTACTACGGCCTGTTTGCCAATCGCAATCGGGATCGCCAACTCGAACGCTGCCGTGCTTTGCTCGATGCCGCCCCTCCTTCTCCGGCAGCAGAGTCCGACGAGCGCGAGGACTGGGAGTCGGTCTATCAGCGAGTTACGGGCAAGGATCCGACGCTCTGTGCGGAGTGCGGGCACGGTCACCTGCGCCAGGTCCGGAAACTTCCCGCTCTGGCTCGGAGGCCGCCGCCATGACCCTCCCGGCTCGCTGCTGCGTGCCTCTCCTTTCTCCCAAAGGCAGGAGTCGGTGCGTCCTCTCTGCGCATCTGAGGTACAATCGAGCAAACGAAAGTGCTGCGGTGGGGCATGACCGGCACGATGGTGGCTTTTAGGAGGCGTCAATGAAGCGGGGACAGCTCGTTTCGAGGCGATCGAGGCAGAGCCAACGGCTGTGCCCCTCCTCTCTCCTGCGGATTGAAAGTGCATATAGGCACCGTCCGTAGCACCGCCCGCAGTTTCGTTCAACCTGGGTCTATCCAACATCCTCCCCACAACGTGGAGGACTCCGGAGCGATCTTGCCAGGAGGATGTCGGATAAACCCTAAACGTTCGCCGGCCGACGGAATAGTCCGTGTGGTTTAGACTGGCATGAACTGACGTGAGACGATAAATGACTCAAGTGCCATCATTCTTTGTTCCTGGGATCCCAACCGAATCTCAAGAAGTGGCGTATACAGACCTTGCCCAATGGTGCCGGCGGCCCGTTCCTAATCCTGGAGAACGCGTCTACTCCATAACCTACCTCAACCATGGTGAGGAATGGACTGCAACCGTTGGTGGCCGTCTGCATGGAATTCGTCGCCGACCCTTTGGGTCAAGGAGAAGAAGGAGCCCCATCGCTACCGAGCACATAGAAGGGCTTACAGATGCCGCGACTGTTCTTGCGATTTTCCCGGGTGACCCATTTGTGGTGGTCACCAATGCCGGCGAAGTGCGCTCTGCGTGGGAAAACCCGTTCCTCGCGGGACGGCCTCGGTCCGTGAAATTCTTCTCTGTAGACTCGCTGTGACATTGCAGAAATTCGATAAATGGTAAAGCGGAGTGTCGAGTGTTGCTGTAGCCGCAAAGGAAGGAACCATGGTAAATCTCTGGCTACGAAGACGGGGCCGGCGAACCCCGCCGATCGAGCGGACGGCAAAGCCGCCGCTCATCGGCATCCCCGTTAGGCGCTTCCAGAAGAGGAGCCTGTGCTAGACATTAATGGGTTTCGCTGCACCAACCACCTGCCGGATCGGCGCATCTTGGCAAGCGGAGCCTTTGATGTTGAGAATCCTTGCACGTGGTGCGCGAACCGGAAGCATAAGGGCCAAGCTGGCCCCGCATTCTATTACCTTGAGTATGGTAGATGGGAGTTCCCGTTTATCGCAGAGGCAAATTGCGAGAACTTCTCCCTCATTGTTCGGCCCGGAGTTGCGCCTCCAGATAAGGCGGCATGGACTGCCGCGCGAACCATACACAACCACCGGAACCGTATTGGCGAGATTGGGAGAGAGTATCAGGCTCAATGGCAGGCGTTTTCCGTGGGCGAAGTCCCTCCTGTCGCAGGGAGAGTGCCCTCAACTGGACGGGTCACCTATCCGAGCAACAAGGCCCCTGATGAGTTCTTCAGAGAAGTGAACAGTATGAGGTCTGATTTCTTCGCCCTGAAGCAAGAGCTTCAGGGCGTAACTCGCGAGTTTCGGGAGGAATGGGGAATTCGAGATTCGAAGCTCGATTCTTGGCTTATTCAGAATTCAAAAATTCTTGGGCATGTGGCCAAGCAGATAGATGAGTTAGAGTCAACGAGAGTCCCCTCACGCCTGGCGGTAATATCTCGGTGGGCTTTTAACAACGTCTTGGGTAATGCAGCATGGGAAAGCTTTCGGTTTGTAACCTCCCTCGTTGGCGAGATGTTGCGTCGATGAATTACTTCCCAGGGCGTGCAGCGCCTAACACCGGTCGAGCGGACGGATACTGCACTGCGTGCGGTCCCATTATTCACCGATTGAGCGTTGGGCGCAAAGGTGAGTAATGGTTAAGTCGAGACGCACCGCTACTCCGTCCACAATCGAGGACTGGAACACTTTCTCCGAAGAACTGCACAAGGAAACTGATCGCGCTGCTGCTGTACTGGGTACAGCTTTCCTAGATTCTCTTTTAGAAGATATGCTTCGAGCTTTTTTTGTTGATGAGCCGCCGGAGGTGGATCCTTTGTTCGCACCCGATGGCCCCGCAGGTACTTTCGGGGCACGTATTCGTCTATCGTATGGACTGGGATTGCTGGTACCTGACGAGTATAATGATCTGCGGACCATCCAGAAAGTTCGCAACAGATTCGCGCACGACCTG
Source organism: Thermoanaerobaculia bacterium (assembly GCA_036277235.1). GTDB lineage: Bacteria > Acidobacteriota > Thermoanaerobaculia > Multivoradales > UBA5704 > DATMER01. Next base: position 11,019 of record DASUNJ010000560.1, read on the forward strand.
CACGGGTTGGTATTTTCCGAAAGAAGTATCACCGATCATTGCAGAAACCTTCGATTGCCTAGTACGGGCTTTAGTCGACAACCAGACTGGCTTTCGTCTCCTCGGAGCAAATATATTTATTCTGTGGTTGTTCTCTCCCAGGCTTTGGCGGGGAGAACTCTGTTGTGCGAAGAAAAGCGCTGTGCACTTCCGGAATTGGAAATCAAGTCCGTAGGCGATACAGGTGCCGTCTCGGCCAGAGGAGTTAGACTGACCTGAGCGTGGAGGAATTCGGAGGCGCCATCCAGGCGGTGCGGTCGAGCGGACGGAAACCGCAAACAGCGCCGTTCCCGCCTCTCACAGCCATCGCCGTTAAGCGTCTCGGGCACCACCACCAACTCCTGCAAAGTACTCCAGTGGCCTCCAATCGCAAGTCCTACAATCTAGCCAAGGCGAAGTTATCGCTGTACGAGAAGTGGTACCGCCGGATGGGGCGCTTCGGCGGCAAGATGGGGTCCTCGGACCCCATCGTAAGCGCGAGTGCGATTCGCGAGCACAGGAAGGCGAAGAATCGAGCTGGTCGTTACTTTGAAGAGATGCTAGCCAGTTATCATGCGATCGATTTTCCGTTGAACTCCGAGAGCCTCAAGGTCGCGGAGTATCTAAACTCCATAGACTCATTCGGCAAGTCTGTCTACGTTATGAAGACGGGCTTTGGCAAAGGAATATCCTTTGACGACTCCCAAATTGCTAGGATCCTCGGCTCCAACAAGGCTGTCGTTCATGATAGCTTCATCGCTACGTGCTCAGCGTTTCGTGCGTTCTTCGAAGAATGGACCAGTACTGATTCTCAAGAAATCACCATCGAGATCGCGGAGCTTACTCCCGACCTCATCCGGCACCTGCAGCGCAACGAGGAGATGCTGAACGACATCTCTTGGCAGGTGTACGAACAGCTTATAGCTGAATTCTTCGCTAGTTGGGGGTATCAGGTCTCCCTAGTCGGGAGGAATTCTGAAACCAGTGCCGACATCATTGCTATTCGACCGCCCGACAAGAGTGGAATCGCGATTAGGTACTTTGTTGAGGTCAAGAAGTGGGAAGATAAGGTTGGGGTGGAGACAATCAACCAAGTGCTGGGGGCGATCTACTCGGAGAGGGTGAACCAGGGCTTCCACGTTGGTGTCATCGTAGCGAGCAATGGATACAAAGACCTGAGGAAAGTCTCCACTCCTTCTCTCAGCTACCTGGGGCTGGAGCTGCGAGATGGCAACGATGTTAAAAAATGGCTTAGTGACTATTCACCCTCGAAGAGTGGCCTATGGCTTCGAACCACCTAACACGAACCCTGCAACGGACAGATAACGCTGCACTTAGCGGCCATAGCGTTGGACGGATCTCTCCCTCCCTGGATGTCCAGGCCCTGAAAGAAGAGGCTAACGCCAAAGCCGAATTAGGTTGCGACGGTGCCGGTGCACTTCAAGGGCTCGGTGCAGTTCCCCCTGGGCCAGCCCGGTGCCCACGGACTTGATCCGCCAGAACACCGGCAAAGCGTCGAAACAGGCGCCGGATCACATTCGCTTGCGCTTCAACGACACTGTTGAGCCCTCGGGTGTCATAGAATCCCGTCGATGAAAGCGTCCTACTCGGTGTCCGAGATCCTCGCCCAATTGGATGAGTGCGCGGAGGCGTTCACGTTCCCGATCCTGGACAACGCCTACGTGTATCCGGCGGCCACCCGGATGACCCTGTTCCGGGATGTGGGGCGCTGGGCGATCGTGATCGAGGTGCTGGGGTTCAACTCGCACATGGGAGGGACGGGCGGGATCGACGACGCCCTCTACTGCTTCGGCAACTGCCTGCGGCGGCCGCCGGGGATCAGTCCCGAGGACACCCTGCGGCCGGTGGGCGACGGCGACTCCGGCCCGCTGTTCGACGAGGACGGGATTACCCTCCGCCGCGGCGCGACCGACCTCCGCATCCGCGGCTCGCGGGTGCCCCTGCCGCGAGGCCCGGAGCACTATCTGGAGCGGCAGATCACGCTGGAGATCCCGCCCGAAGTCCAAGGCTTCGAGCTGCTCCGTGGCCTGCTGCCCGAGCACCGCCATCTCCTCCTGGCCACGGACGAGGAGATCCGCGCCCGCATCCCCCCCGACCTGCCTCAGATCCTCCGTCTCGATGAGTGGAGCCACCCCGACATCTCCGAAGGGGACATGCCAGCCGAAAGCCCGACGTTCCAGGCCCTCGCCAAGGTGCTGGAGACCGGGGACGTGACCCTCTACCGCCCCCGCCGCAAGCCCAACACCCATTGGAGCAGGTGGCCGGAGGGTGGGGTGTTGTAGGCAGATACTCCTACCTGCGCCTCTTCCAGGTATCCGGATGCCGCCTCTCGTGATAGACGGCCAGGATGATTACTTGATGGTCCCTCAGGTCGAAATAGACGTGATACGGGAACGTCTGGAGCAAGGCTCTCCGTACCGTTCTCCGCCGGACGATCGGGAACTGGGCCGGGTTCTCTACGATACGTTCGAAAGTTCGTCCGAGCTCA
>DASUNJ010000561.1:0-2358 GCA_036277235.1 Thermoanaerobaculia bacterium
GCTCCTGAACCCTCTTTCCAGCACGGACGGCTATCTGCGCAGGCGCTTGCTGCCCGGCCTTGTCCGGCTGGTGGAAAGCAACTGGGCTCACCGCGTCCAAGACGTGCGCCTGTTTGAGATCGGTACTGTATTCACGGCCGCCCCGGCAGGAGAGCGTCCTCGCGAGGAACGACACGTGGCCGCTGTGTTGACTGGACGGCGGGAGCCGCCTCACTGGAGTAGCACCCGCCACGAGCTGGTCGACATCTGGGACCTGAAGGGTCAGTTCGAGGCCGCCGTTACTCTGGCGATTCCCGGAGGCACGGTGCAGGTTGAAGGATCCGAATGGATCGCGCGGGATCGGGATGGCCGCACGGTGGGAAGGGCAGGCCCAATTGCGGCGGATGCACCGCCTTGGGCGGCCCAGCTTTTCGGCTACGAGTTGACGGTGGATCCGTCCTCACGCCGCCCGCCTCGCTACGCCGGACTCCCATCCACTCCGTCATCGGAACGAGTGCTTGCCCTCCTGCTGCCCGAGGGCACCACGGTGGCCCAGGTTCAGGAAGTGCTCCGCCGCGCGGGTGGTGACCTGCTCGAGTCCGTCCGAATCGAGAGTGACTACCGCGGACAGGAGCTGCCGGTGGGGACTCGAAGTGTGGCGTTTCGGCTGACCTTCCGGGCTCCGGACCGTACTCTGCGGGATTCCGAAGTCGATGAAGTCGAGGCGCGGATACTCGCGATGCTGAAGACGGAGCTCGGGATCATTCGTCGTGAGGGGGGGCCTCGAGTTGATGGAGAGTAACGTGACATATCACTATGAACGCCCTGATCAGGCGGCCATCGCCGACCTCGAGCAGCTGCTTCACAACCTGGCTGAGGAGTTAGCGGGCTGGCGCCGCCGGACCCTGAAAGCCGAAGGCGAGCTGCAGGAAATGCGGGCCAACGGAGGTGTGCTGGCGGGTCCCGAGCTCAACCAAGCACGCCAGCGTGTGATCGAGCTGGAAATGGAGAACCAGGCTTTGCGACAGCGCATCGACGGTGCCAAGGAGCGGCTCAAGACACTGGCAGGCCGGCTGACATTCCTGGAGCAGCACGGTGGAGGTAATGCCGCGTGAGCACTACCAAGAACGCCGTCCGGGTATTCATCGGTGGCGAGGAATACACTGTTCGGTCCGAGCTGTCGCCCGAGTATACCCGTGAAGTGGCCGCCTACCTGGATGTCGCTTTGAAGCGGGTGCGGGACAGCCTTCCAATGGTCGAGTCTCATAAGGCGGCCATACTGGCGGCGCTCTCCATCACCGACGAGCTGTTCCAGGCTCGCCGCGGCGATCGCGAGGTCGCCGACCGGCTCTCGGCCATGGCAGACGATCTGGCGCGGTTGCTGCCCCCAGCCAAGCGCGGTACCCGCGCGGCTTCCTGAGGAGAGAATCGTAGATGGTTGAGACCCTCCTCCTGGCGATCCTCGCTGGGGTGGCGGTCGCGCTTGCGGGCGTGCTGCTATTCATCCTCTTCTACACCCGCAGCCAGCGCCGGAGCGCCAGCGGCATACTCAGTGTTGCCCAGGGGGAGGCAGAGCGCATCCGCTCCGAGGCGCAGCGTGAGGCCGAAGCCGCCCGATCCGACCTGCTGCTCACCGCAAAGATGGAGACGCTGAAGCTCCGCGAAGAGCTCGACCGCGAGATCCAGCGCCGTCGGGAGGAGTGGGACCGTTTGGAACGCCGCGCCGACGAAAGAACGCGGGCGCAGGATCGCAAACTGGAAGAGATCGATGCCCGCGAGCGCGGGGCCGCACGCCGGGAAGAGGCGCTGACCCAACGCGAGGCGACCCTTCGAAGCCGGGAGGGAGAGGCAGACCGGCTGGCGCAGGAACAGCGGGTCAAGCTCGAGCGTATCGCCGGTCTGACCGCCGAAGATGCCCGGCGAGAGATCCTCCAGCGCATCGAGGACGAGGCGCGCGGCCAGGCAGCGGCCCTGGTCCGCGACATCAAGGAACAGGCCCGACGCTCAGCCGATCGGGATGCCAAGCGCATCATCAGCATGGCCATTCAGCGCCTCGGGGCGGAGCATACCGCCGAGAGCACCGTTTCGGCGGTGGCGCTGCCGAGCGACGAGATGAAGGGCCGCATCATCGGGCGCGAAGGGCGCAACATTCGCGCCTTCGAGACGGCCACCGGCGTCGATGTGATCATCGATGACACCCCGGACACGGTCATCGTCTCCTGCTTCGACCCCATCCGACGCGAGGTGGCCCGGCGCGCGTTGGAGGCGCTCATCGTCGATGGGAGAATCCATCCCGGCCGGATCGAAGAGATCGTCCTCAAGATCCGCGCGGAGCTCGATACCCAGCTGATCGAGCTGGGCGAGCAGGCGGCATACGAC
>DASUNJ010000562.1:0-2919 GCA_036277235.1 Thermoanaerobaculia bacterium
CTCCCGGTTACTGCGTTTGAGGTCGGAGACCCGATTGGAAGCCGGGGTGCGGCCGACATCGCCACTCCGCTGGTGGGCCGGGAAACCGAACTCCAGATTCTCGATGACAACTGGGACTCGGCCGCAAGATCTCAGGGCAAATTGGTGGAATTGGTGGCTGAACCCGGTATGGGGAAAACTCGACTCCTCCAGGAGTTTCTATTGCGTTCCGGAGATTCACATATTGTGCGGGCAGAATGCCGCCTTTACCAGGCGGCTACTCCTTACTTCCCGTTCAAAGCGCTTCTCCGACAGGCCCTCGACCTCGAAGGCCTCGACGACGAGGAAACCGCCGCCAAATTGGGGGTCCGAGTCCAGGAAGCGGCACCGGCTCTAACCCCCTGGCTGGCTTTGATCGGCGTCGTTCTTGACATCGAGATCGCGCCTTCACCGGAAGTTGTTCAGTTGGAGGATCAATTCCGGCCTGCTCGGACAGTGGCGGCGGTCGGGTCGCTGCTCGAAGCCGTGGTCACCGCCCGGACGCTTTTCGTCATCGAGGACACCCACTGGATGGATGACGCTTCCACGGAGCTGTTGGCCGGCCTCCTGTTCGGTCTCGCTCGCGAGCCGTGGTTGTTCCTTCTCACCCGGCGGCCCGGTGACGGCGGCTTTGTGGCTCCCCAGTCGAAGGAGGCGGTGCGGGTCGAGTTGCAGCCGCTGGACAGCGGGCAAGCCGAGGAAATCATCAAATCCGCCACGACCGATCGTCCGCTCTTTCCCAGCCAGGTGGCGGACCTCGCCGAGCGAGCCGCGGGCAATCCGTTGTTCCTGGTCGAATTGCTTCGAAGCTTGCGATCAGGCAGCGATGTCGAGTCCCTGCCGCATTCGGTCGAAGGGCTGATTTCAGCGCGCATCGATCGACTTCCGCCGGTTGACCGGCATCTACTCAGGCGGCTGGCGGTACTCGGCAACGGCTTCCTCGTCGAGCACACGAACGCGGTATTTCCGGAAGTCGAATCCGGATCACGTATTCGGGCCATCCGTCGACTCAATGACTTCGTGACGCTGGACCACCGGGGCTGGGTCAAATTCCGTCACGCGCTGATCAGGGATGTCGCCTACGGGGGGTTGCCTTTCAAGACAAGGTCACAACTACATCGTGCGGTGGGGGATTCAATCAGGTCGACCGCCGGTGATGATCCCAACAGCCAGGCAGAATTGCTATCCCTGCACTACTTCCACGCTCAGAATTGGGCCGATGCCTGGCAGTTCTCCCGCGTGGCGGGGGACAAGGCCAAAGAGATATACGCCAACCTCGAGGCGGCAACCTTTTACCGGCGCGCCTTGACGGCAGCTCGGTTCAACAAAGAGCTCGAAGCACCCACCAAGTCCCGTGTAGCCGAATCACTCGGGGATGTGCTCGAGCAGAGCGGACTGTTCCAGGAGTCGGTGGAGGCATACCGCTTGGCGACTCGGATGGTAGGCACTGACCCGCTTCACCAGGCAGAGCTGCTCCTGAAGCGGGCAAGAGCTAGGGCTCGCATGGGCGCCTACCGAACCGCGTTCCGAGAGCTCGCGATTGGCTGTCGGATCGTAACCGCGGAGGGATCGGATCAAGCGTGGCGCACGCGAGCGCGCCTTACAGCCCTGAACGCGCAGCTGCGTCAATTTCAGCAGCATCCACGGAAGGCCCTGAACCTTGCTCGACAGGCTATGGCCGAGGCGGAGGAATCGGGCGAGCCGGAGGCCCTGGCCCGGTCCTATCAGGTCCTCGATGCTGCATACAACATGCTGGGCCAGCCCTCACAGGCCGTTTTCGCACCCAAAGCGCTGGAGATCTACGAAAGGATCGGCGATCTTCCCGGGGTCGCGATCGTCACCAACAATCTGGGTGGTCAGGCTTACTTCGAGGGCAGATGGGACGCAGCTGTTGACTTCTATGCCCGGGCCCAAGACGCGTTCCGGCGAGCCGGGAACGAACTGGAGGTAGCTACCACTGGCGCCAATATCGGCGAGGTGCAGGTCAGTCAAGGCAAGTTTCACGAGGCGGAGGAAGTACTCACAGAGGCGATCCGAATCTCCCGGGCTCACAAGGCTCTCGACGCGGCCATATTCGCCGAGCTCCAACTGGCCCGCTTGAAACTCTCGCGGGGCGATCAGGACGCCATGGACGTTCTGGCTCGCATACGCAGCGAAGCACTTGCCGTAGGGCACACCCAGTCCGCGGTGGAGGCCTCCATCTACATCGGTTTGGGCCTGGTCAAGGCCGAAGATCCGGAAGCTGCCCTGGACCTCTTGACTGAGGCCGAGGGGGTGTCCGGCGGCGAAGCCGAACTTTATGGATCCTCCGTGGCGAGAGTGAAAGCCCTGGCCTTGGCGAAGTTGGGGCGTTTGCAGGACGCGACGGATGTCGCGATGAAGGGTCTTGCCCGAGCGAGGGAGCAGGGCCTGATGTATGAGGAGGCTCTGCTTCTTCGGACCATGGCAGAGATCGCTACTGAAGGTGATCGAAAAGAATTGCTGGAGGAGGCTGATCGCCTCCTCCAGCAATTGGGCGTTGATCGGGCTCTCTGAGATCCCTTACTTGAACAGCGGGTCGCCCTCTCCGTAGACGTCCCAGGTGATCTCCCAAACCGAGTCACCGAGGTAGTCGGCACCCGCCGTTATCACACACCACGTATCGCTGCCGGCCGGAAGGGTCGGCCCCTCATCGCAATCGGGAACCGGCGTGAAATTGCCGTCAACCAGCTTGTCGTACAACAGTACGAGGGCGTTCGCGTCCGCCGAGCCCTTCGTAAAGGTAATGGTTCCCAGGTAAGTGGAGGCTCCGCCTCCACTGGGAATGAAGACGACGGTGTCGTTTATGACATCGATTACAACGGTCTTGCCATCCGCACAGTTGCCGCTGGTGCGGGTGAAGGTGCCGGTGGTCCCCTCTTC
>DASUNJ010000563.1:0-9525 GCA_036277235.1 Thermoanaerobaculia bacterium
GGCCACGCGCTGGACGTGCCCCTCGGTCGTCGGGTCCTTGGCTTCGATGGCCGCGGCCAGGGAGGCGACGGTGCGCTCGAAGTCGCGCTCGAGCTGGGCTTCGTGGGCCCGCACCCGGTCCAGCAGCCGTCGGTTGCGCCCGCCGAGCCAGCCGCCGGTGAGGGCGAAGAGGGTGAGGATGCCGACGGTGGTGTAGGCGGGAGCCAGCACGTGGACTACCGTCGCAGGCTCACCGCGCGTGCCGGACAGGAGGACGGTCAGGTAGGCCGCGCAGGCGAAGGAGCTCACGAGGATCGCCGGGCCCGCGCCGCCCTGGAGAGCGGCCAGCCCGATCGGGATCACCAGCGGGATGGCGAGCCAGTGCGGGAAGCCCAGGCCCAGCCGGTCCACCCCCAGGATCGCCAGGGTCGTGACGGCCACCAGGACGGCGCACCAGCGCGGCTGCCGGATGCCGCGCAGCCAGTCGCGCAGCATCTCCCGGTCGGGTCCGGTGAGCAGCACCTCGGGCCGCAGGGCCAGGAGCAGGGGCAGCCCCAGCACCAGGGCCGCCGCAAGGTCGCTCGTCCACCAGAGGAGGAAGTCGTTCGCCGCCGGCCGGAGCTGCGCCGGCAGCCGTCCGAGCCAGACCAGGGTAAAAGTACCCACCGCGGCCGAGGCCAGGTTGTTGATCAGCCCGCCATAGTCGAAGACCCGGCGCAGGCGGACGCCCGTCCCGCCGTCCGGATGGCGCAGGACCCAGGCAGGGATTGCGGCGCTCAGTCCGTTGGCCAGGGCGAAGAGCAGCAGGGCGGGGATGTTGTCCGCCGCTCCCCAGGGGAAGGCGACCACGCCCAGCACCACGCCCGCCACTCCCCAGGGGCCGAAGGCGGCGCCGGCCGCGAGCGAGATGCCGGCGGGTGGGAAGAAGAAGGAAAGCCCGTGCGGCAGGCTGAAGACGGCCGAGGCGCGGCTGGCCAGCGCAAAGGCCAGGGCCGTTGCGACGAGTTGTGCAGCGCGGACGGTGAGACGGGGCATCTCCACGAGGCCCTCCGGGTCGAGCAACCGCCTACGGCTTCATTGACGACGTGCCCCTCTTCTATACCCCCGCCGGTCCGGCGTCAAGCCAGATGTTCCCGGTATGGCCCGAACGCTGCACTTCCAGAGAGAGGAACGAGGGCATGCTATTCTTTCTATGGGTAATTTATGTTTTTTTGTTTGCGATGATCCCTACAGGCCGTTCCCGAGATTTTCGATCGCGCAGCCGGCGAACTTCTGAAGCCTGAGCACTTCCGCGGGCACGGAGCCATGGAGGCTCCGGCGAACCCTCGGAGAGGAGGATTGCCATGTCCCGCAATTCGTATCGTGGTCTCACTCTCGCCCTCGTCCTGGTCGTCGGCCTCGGCATGGCTCTCCCGGCTGCCGCCAGGCCTGCGGAGAGGGTCATCGCCATTCAGGAGGGTCTGCTGGACCGGCTTTGGAACTGGGTGGAGCATCTATGGTTCGGCGGTCCGCCGCCGGACGAGAACCTGCGCCCCGCCACCGCAAAATCCGGGGGTTGCGACCGCGGCATCCTCATCGATCCGAACGGCAGCCCCTGCAACGGCTGAGGGCACGTCCCCTGGGGCGATGACCGGCGCCGCCCCAGGGGAGACCTTGACGACATGCGCCGGTGGTTTGTGAGAGAATAAGAGGGGTTCGTTTTATTTCTTTTGGGAGGGATGATGGCCGGAGAGCGCATCCACCATCCACGCGCCGCCGAGCTGGAAGCTTTCCTTCTGGGGCAGCTTGCGCCCAGGGAGGCGACCCGCGTGATAGCCCATCTTTTGACCGGTTGCGCGAGCTGCCGCAAGCAGATGGAGCCATTGGCGGGCGTCGTTCTGACCCCGAACCTCATCCCCGACGAGCCCGTCGAGGTCGGCTCCGAGTACGACTTCCCCCTGTTCCGTGCCTTTGCCGCTGCGCGACGTTATGCGACGTGCCTCGCGCGTGAACAGCGCGAAGCTGAACGCGACCGGATGGATCCGCCTCTGCGGGAGGTTCCGCGACCCGGAACACTGGGTGCCGGCTCCCAGGCCGGGCGCGACTGGGAACGCTGCGAGCAGATCCTGGCTCGATGCCGCGAGCTGCGCCAGGGCGAACCCGAGGCGAGGGTTACGGCTGCCTCTCTGGCAGTCGGCCTGGCCGAGGGGATCTCTCCGGACCTCCGCGGACCTCACCAGCTCGCCGATCTGCAGGCCCGTACCTGGGCCGAACGCGGGAACGCCCGCCGAGTGGCGGACGACTTGCCCGGCGCGGAGGCTGATCTTGCGCACGGATTGGAGCGAGCCGGCCAGGGTACCGGCGATCCGCGGCTCCTGGCGCGCCTGCTGGACCTGACTGCCTCCCTGCGCACGGACCAGCGGCGGTTCGATGAGGCCGCCCAGCTCCTAGACTGGGTCTACGGCATTCACCGGGACCTTGGCGAGGGCCACGAGGCCGGGCGCGCGTTGATCAGTAAGAGCAACGCCGCTGCTTACGCCCTCGACATCGATACGGCGGTGCGCCTCCTTGGCGAGGGGCTGGCCCTGATCGACGCCGAACGGGACCCGAAGCTCGTCCTCGCCGCCGTACACAACCTTCTTTCCCATCTAGTGGACGGCGGGCAGATCGCCGAGGCCAAGCGCGTGCTCGACGAGAGTCGCGCCCTGTATTCCGCTCACGGAGGCCTGCTCGAGCGGCTCAAGGGGGGCTGGTTGGAAGGCCGGATCGCCTTGGCGCTAGCTGACCCGGCGGAGGCGGAGCGCTCCTTCCAGGAGGTTCGCTCAGGCTTTGCCCAGGCTGGCATCCCCTACGACATGGCCCTGGTTTCCCTGGACCTCGCGGCGCTCTGGCTGGAGCAGGGACGCACCCGCGAGATACAAGCCTTGCTCGGCGAGACCGTGGCGATCTTCGAGGCGCGGGGAATCCGTCGGGAGGCTATCGCGGCGCTTCTCATGCTGCAGGAGGCTATCGAGCGGGAGTCCGTCACTGCTTCCCTTCTGCGCACCGTCGCCTCCGAGTTGCAGCGCTTGGCTGGCGAGCCCGTCTCACGGGCTGGCTAGTCTTCCGCCTTTCGACGGGAAAGGGCGGCCTGGACGGCGCTCTGCACAAGCTTCTCCAGGTCATCCATTCCGACTTCCGGCTTCGGCGCCGTGGGTTCGCAGCCCACACCCAGTGCCGTGAGGCGCTGGCGCAGCTCATCAAGCCGCACCGTGCCGCCGGCAGGGCCGGCCTCCGGATACAGAGTCTGGAAGAAGAGGGCAGGCTCTATTTCAAGTACCCGCAGGATGGCCAGGATGTGCCGGAGCTTCAGCTCGAGGGCGCCCGAGAGGAGGCGGCGAACGTAGCCCGGCGAGGCGTCCAGCCGCTTCTCCATCTCCTCCGAAGACACCCCGGTGGCCTGGATCAACGCTTCCAGCAGCTTCGCCGCGCGGCGGACCTCGTCATCGATCGTCATGGAAGGACAGCAAGGTCCCTTTCAGGTCAGATCGCCGATCCAGAGCACGTGCTGAACGAAGGGCGTGCCGCGGAGCAGCTCCATCAGGCGGGGGTCCGCGGTGACCACGGGGCAGCCGGCCTGCACGCCGAGCGTCAGGTAGAAGGCGTCGTGGAGGCCGATCCCCTCGCGGAGGGAGAGCGAGAGAGCCTGCTGCGCCAGGTCGGAGGAGGCCTTGACCTCGACCGGGGCCTTGCGGAGCGCCTCCAGCACCCGCTCGGCCGTGCCGAGGTCGATCTCCCCACGGCGGACTCGCTCGCGCACCAGGACCGCCATCTCCACGTGCAGGAGGTCCGGCGCGACGAGCTCGATCTTGGCGATCTCCAGCAGCGACTCGGCGACCTCGGTGTGCTCCTCGGGGAAGTACCACTGGGCCGCCACGCTGGCATCCACCACGTAGCGCCTCATCGCCGCTCTCTTTCCGTCCGCAGGAGCCCCGCGCTGGAGGCCAGGCCGCGGCCGATCCCCTCGCGGATGCGCCGCGCCTGAGCCAGAGCCCGGATGCGGGAGAAACCCAGGGTATCTTCCAGCACCGTCTTGGCCTCGGTCTCGATGTCGCGCCCGCGCAGGTCGGCGCGCCGGCGCAGCTCCTCCATGACCTCGGGATCGACATCGTGCAGGATCAGGTGGGCCATGGGGTGATCCTACCCCAGATGCAAAAAGGAGGGGGACGGGCAGGGGCCGGGAAGCTCTACCGGGCCTCGGCCATGGCGACCTGGAAGTCCTCCCGCCGGAGGGCGCTCCAGGTATCGGCGATGGAATCCTCCAGCCGTGAGAACACCGCGTCATACGCTCCCGGCGCAATGTCCGGACACATCAGCGTTACGAGCTTACGGGAGCAGAAACTGCACCCCTGCAGGAGATGGGAGACCAGAGACCGGTTCTCCGCCGGCGTGCTCCTGCCGAACGCGAACCGCTCCAGGCAACTTTCGGAAACCGGGTGATCCATGATGTCCCTCCGCGCTACGGTGTCTTCCTCTTGGCGTCCCAAGACGCTCGTACCCGGAAGACGCAAACTTCTTGCCAACCTCTCTTCCTGTAGAGGTTTCGACCCGCAACGACGAGAAATGACTGAGGGACTGACAAAAAATAGAATGTTAGCTATGGACGCAAGGAAGGGTGCAGCAGCTCGCGCAGGCGGTCGATCGGGATGGCCTCGCCCCGGTTCCCGGCATGTCCCGCCACATCGGTGGCCCGCAGCAGGGAGTTGTAGACCGCCTCTTCGACCGCTTCGACGACGGCCAGGAAGAGGGGACTCATCGCGTCGTTGTGCAGCTCTTCGACGGTCTGGGTCCGTTCCCTGGGATCGAAGGGGACGCGGTTGCGGGTGGAGAACGCGATGACGAAGTCGCCGGAGCCGTTGCTCATGAAGGAGCCTGTGCGGGCGAGGCCGAGCACGGCCCTCCGGGCGAGCCGCTCCAGGTTGCGCGAGGAGAGCGGCGCGTCCGTAGCGAGGACGATCATGCAGGAGCCGTCGCTGTCTTTCTGAAAGCTGTAGCGGCCGAGCGCCTCCCCCACCCGCACGCCGTCGATCTGGAGCAAGCCGCCGTAGTTGGACTGCACCAGCGCGCCCACCGTATAGCCGCCCAGATTGGGAGCGAGAACGCGGGAGGAGGTGCCGATGCCGCCCTTCCATCCCAGGGCGAGGGTGCCGGTGCCGGCGCCGACGCTTCCCTCCTCTACCGCTCCCGATCCGGAGGCCATGATGGCCGCGCGCACGTCGGCGGCCGTGACGTGCCGGCCCCGGATGTCGTTGAGGTCGCCGTCGTTGGTCTCGCCCACGATGGCATTGACCGAGCGGACCCTTTCGTTGCCCGGCTGCTCCAGCGTCCAGGCCACCACAGCCTCGATCGCCGTGCCCACCGCGAGGGTGTTGGTGAGGACGATCGGGGTCTCCAGGTTCCCCAGCTCCTGGATCTGAAGGAAGCCCGCGGCCTTGCCGAAGCCGTTGCCGACGTAGACGGCCGCGGGAACCTTTTCCTGGAAGAGATTGCCGCCGTGCGGGAGGATCGCGGTCACCCCGGTGCGCACGGAGTCGCCGCGCACCAGGGTCTTATGGCCGACGCGGACCCCCTCTACATCCGTGATGGCGTTCCATCGCCCGGGGGAGAAGATGCCCGGCGTCACGCCGAGGTCGCGGATCCGCGGGCGCACCTCGGGAGAGGTGGCGAGAAGGGCGACAGCGGCGAAGAGCAGGAGAGGCAGAGCAGGGCGGCGCACGCCCGGATTCTAATCCTTCAGCGCCGAAGTATCCCCCACGCTCCCCATCCTCCCTGACGGATTCGTATAGACCACCTGCTTGCCCGTCTGCGTGTCCACCACCGTGATCTTGTACTCGACATCGGTCAGAGCCCCGTAGAAGACCCAGAAGTGGCCGTTGAGCGGCCGGCCGTCGAGCACCTTGACCACAACCTCGACGTTGCTCGACTGGAAGAACCAGAAGTAGCCGGTGTCCGAGGTCAGGGGCACGGCCTGCCCGGCTCCCTGGCTGCCCTGCGTCTTCCAGGAGAGGGAGACGCGGAAGCGGCCGTTCAGGCAGAGATCGGTGGGGCCAGGCACACAGGTGGCGGCCTCGGCGGTCTCCAGTTCGAGCGGCTCGACCACCTCCTCGAAGGCCACGACCGGGGCGACCGTGCTCGCCGCGAAGGCGCCGGTGTCCGCGGTGCTGGCCATCTTGCCGGCAGGGTTCGTGTAGGTCCGCACCCGGCCCGTCGCCGTGTCGGTGATCTTCAGGGTGTACTGGACGCTGCTGAGCGAGCCGTAGAACACCCAGAAGCTGCCGTTGACGCCGCGGCCGTCCAGCACCTTCACCACCAACTCGGCGTTGGCCTGGTCGAAGAACCAGAAGTAACCCGTGTCGTTGGTCAGGGAGACGGCCTTTCCGGTACCGGTATTGCCCTGGAAGTCCTTCCACGACACCTCGGCCACGAAACGGTCGCCGTTGAGGCAGAGGGAGGGGCCGGAGGTGCAGGAGGAAGCGGCGATGCGGGCGGAGTCGACGGGCCCGCCATTCACGGAGAGCGCCTGGTCGCCGGCCGCGGTGGCCTCCAGCAGCCCTGCCTTGGCGGTCAGGTTCCGGCCGGCGAGCGTGGCCGAGCCCCCGCTCCAGGCGTAGGCCAGGAAAGACTTCCCTCCCCCGCCCGGAGCGCCAGCCCCGAGGAACGGCGGCACCGCCAGCACCGTGCCGAGACGCGGAGCGCTGGTGAGGCGCACGTTGGTGCCGTCACTTTTGTGCGGGAGACCGTTGAGCTGCGCGACGCTGATGCCGCCGAAGCCGACGACATTGCCGCCATAGACCCGGTCGCCGGGGAAGAAGTGGTTGCCGTGATAGCGCACGCCGTTGACCAGCCCCGCGCCCGGTTCGCTGTCCCAGACCGCGATCCCCCCGTTGCCGCTGAAGAACGAGCCGGACACGAGACCGCCTACGTTCCTGGGGAAGCCGGGATGGGTCAGCGGGTTGGTGTAGATCGCGGAGCCCTGGGACGACTGGTTGCCGATGAACGTGGACCCTGCGACCTGCGCCGTGGAGCCGTGGAGGAACAGCGCGCCTCCCCCCACCCCCGCCGTCGAATTGTTCGCGAACGTGGTGCCGGAGATCACGCCGACCGAATCGCGCTCGAGTGCCAGGCCCCCGCCGGCGATCTGCGCATGCGAGTCCATCACCAGCGAGTCTTCCATGATCAGGTCCACGAGCACGGCCTGGATCGCACCGCCCGAGCCGGCGCCCCCCAGGGGGGCCGTGGCTACGTCGCAGTCGGAGAACACGGTGCGCCGCATCTCCACCCGCGCCCGGTTCTCCTCCACAGTGCCCGCGGCCGGCACCCCGTTCTCTCCAAAGGCGCGGCTCTCATCTCCCCCCACCATCACGCACCCGCCGGTGTGCGCCACCGTGCCGCCTCCCCGGAACAGGGTGTCGGACAGGATCAGCCGGGCGGACCGCCGGTTGATCGCGCCAAAGCCTGTCGAGGAATCCGCAAAGTCCTGGGAGCTGACGAAGATCGCGCCGCCGGCCCCGATGGCGGTGCCGGTGAGCGGCGCCCGATTGCCCTGGAACCAGGAGCCGCGCACGTCCGTGACCGCCCGGTGATTGTCGATGGCGCCGCCGAACTCGGCCACGTTGGCCGTGAAGACCGACGAGTCGACCTCCAAAGTGGACTGGTCCTCGACATGGATGGCTCCTCCCGTGGTCGGGGTGGGAGACGGGATGGTCCCGCCCGCCGAGTTGGAGCTGAAGGTCGAGCGGCTCACCTGCACCAGAGTCTTTGGCGTCGTGACCGGGTCGGCCCAGAGACCGAACCCGTAGATGGCGCCGCCGACCCAGCCGGCCTGATTGCCCTGGAAGCGGGCGCCCGAGACGCGCAGGGTCGAGTCGAGCAGATAGATACCGCCGCCCGCGGACGAGGCCTTGTGTCCCGGCAGGTTGACCCGGTTGCCCGTCAGCTCGCCACCCTGAATGGTCACGGTCGAGACGATCGCCTCGATGGCACCGCCCCGGTTCAGGGACGAGTTATTCCGGAAGGCGGTGCCCGCGAACGTGGCCTCGCTCCCCTCCAGGACCCTGACCGCGCCGCCCCCGCTCGTCCTGCCCGTGGCCGTGTTGTTCTCGAAGACGCAGCCCACGAACCGGGCTTCGGCCGCGCTCAGGGTGACCCCGCCGGCGTAGCCCTCGGTCAACGAGGCGCCGTTGCGGAAGGTGATCCCCTCGAAGATGACGAGCTTGCCCCGGCCGCGCTGGCCGTTTTCGTAGCGGAGAAGGAGGTTGGCCCCTCCGCCATCGAGCGCCACGGTCCCCGCGGCGCGCACGGTAAACCCCTTGCGCTCGTTGGAGATGACGAAGCCCTTCGGCGGAGTCGCATAGGTGTTCGCCGCCAGCTCGATCACTCCGCCGTCGGCAACGGTGTTGATGGCGATCTGGATGTCCTTGGCATCCTGGGGGACTCGGACGAGCTGCGGCGCGGCGAAAACCGCGGACGGGAGGATCAGGACGGCCGCAATGGCAAGCCGAAGGGTAAAGCGCATGAACATTCCTCGCCGGGACAGCCCGGATGCCGGAGAGATCTATACAGATTTTAGCATGGACCAGGCGGGAGGAACGCCCAGGGGCGCCCATGAGAAGCTGCTGCCCCGGCCGGAACCCCCGGCCGGGGCCCACTTCAAGCTTTAACTAGCGCTCGCTCCTCTCGGATTCCCGGTCGTCGTCCGAGCGCTCCTGCTCGGAGGCTTCGGCGGTGTGGCCGAAGGCCCCGACGACCGGGGTGGTGGCGGGAATCGGATCGAAGTCGTAGCGCGAGCGGTCTCTCTTCTGGGAATCGGAACGCACGCCTCGCTTGCTGCTCTGATTGGCCATCGTGTTCCTCCACGTCGTTGGCAGAGCGGCGGGAACGTCCCCGCCTCAGAGATGAAGGGGAGCAAGCGCCGTGCCGTCAGGGGTGAGTGAACCGCCCGCAGGGCTCGGGCTCGATCTGGACGGTGGTGTGATGGATGCCGAACCGGTCGTGAAGGGAAGCCTGGACCTGCTGCAGCAGGAGGGTGGTGGAGGCCTCGTCCACCACTACCAGGTGGGCCGAGAGCGCCTCCATGCCGCTGGTGATGGTCCAGACGTGAAGGTCGTGTACGCCACGGACGCCGGGCAGGCCGGCGAGGGCGT
The DNA here is from genome assembly GCA_036277235.1 of Thermoanaerobaculia bacterium. Lineage (GTDB taxonomy): Bacteria > Acidobacteriota > Thermoanaerobaculia > Multivoradales > UBA5704 > DATMER01. Next base: position 9,141 of record DASUNJ010000563.1, read on the forward strand.
TTCGGACCTCGTCCAGGTCGATGTGGGCGGGCGTCCCCTCCATGAGCACCCCCACGGTCTCCTTGAGGAGATGCCACGCCGAATAGACGACCAGCAGCGAGATCAGGACCGAGGCCACGGGATCGGCCCACAGCCAGCCATAGGCCCAGATCAGGGCGCCGGCTGCGATGGCCTGGACGCTCCCGAGAGCGTCGGTGAGGACGTGGAGCCAGGCCCCGCGCACGTTCAGGCTGTCGTTCCGGCCGCCGCTCAGGATGGCCAGCCCGATCAGGTTGACCACCAGGCCTCCCACGGCGATCGCCATCATCACGGGAGCGTCCACCTCGGGCGGGTTGCGGAAGCGCTCGGCCGCTTCGATCACGACCCAGGCGGAAATGGCGACCAG
>DASUNJ010000564.1:0-2716 GCA_036277235.1 Thermoanaerobaculia bacterium
CCCTCTCCCTCACGCAGGTGAGGGAGAGGGATGGGGAGAGGGAGGATGGGATCAGTGCAGCGAGAGGCTCGCCGGTTCTCCGAACGAAAGGCGGCCTTCGCTGTAGGTGGCTCCGCGGAGGGTCAGGGCGAGGACGTCGCCGAGCTCGGCCGCGAAGTGGATGTGGATGGTGTCGACCACCTCCTGCGGCAGATCCTCGAGGTCGGCCTCGTTGTCCTTGGGGAGCAGGACTTCGGTGAGGCCGGCGCGCACCGCGCCGAGGACCTTCTCCTTGACGCCGCCGATCGGCAGCACCCGGCCGGAGAGCGTGATCTCGCCGGTCATGGCGATGTCATGGCGCGCCGGACGGTTCGAGAGGGCGGAGATCAGGGCCGTGGCCATGGTCACGCCCGCCGAGGGGCCGTCCTTCGGGATCGCTCCGGCCGGAACGTGCACGTGTACGTCGCGCTCGAAGCAGTTCTCGGGGATGCCGAGGGTGTCCGCGTGCGCCCGGGCATAGGTCCAGGCGGCGCGGGCCGATTCCTTCATCACGTCACCGAGCTGGCCGGTGAGCACCAGGTCGCCCTTGCCGCGCATGGTCGAGGCCTCCACGAACATGATGTCCCCGCCGGTCGGCGTGTAGTACATGCCCGTGGCGACGCCCACCTGGTCCTGGGCCTGTGCCCGCTCCGGGTGGACTTTCGGCCGGCCGAGGAGCTCGCGCACCTTGGCGGCGTCGACGGTAACCTTCTCGGCCTCCCGCGCCGCGATCTTGCGCGCCACCTTGCGCGACAGCTTGCCCATCTCCCGCTCCAGCTGCCGCACGCCGGACTCCCGGGTGTAGCCCGTGATCGTCTCGCGGATGGCCTCCTCGGTGATGTCGATCTGCTCCGTGTTCAGGCCGTTCTCCTTGAGCTGGCGGGGCACCAGGAAGCGGCGCGCGATCGTCCGCTTCTCCTGCTCGGTGTAGCCGGAGAACTGCACCACCTCCATCCGGTCGAGCAGCGGCCCGGGGATGTTCTGGATGAAGTTCGCCGTGGCCACGAACAGCACCTCGGACAGGTCGAACGGCACGCCGAGGTAGTGGTCGGTGAACGAGTCGTTCTGTGCCGGGTCGAGCACTTCGAGGAGCGCGCTCGACGGGTCGCCCTGGTAGGAGACGCCGAGCTTGTCGACCTCGTCGAGCAGGAAGACCGGGTTCTTGGTGCCGGCCTGCCTCATGCCCTGGATGATCCGGCCCGGCATGGCGCCGACGTAGGTGCGCCGGTGGCCGCGGATGTCGGCCTCGTCGCGCACGCCGCCCAGGGAGATGCGCACGTACTTGCGGCCCATGGCCCGAGCGATCGACTTGGCGACCGAGGTCTTGCCGACGCCCGGAGGACCCACGAAGAGCAGAATCGGCCCCTTCGAGCTTCTCGCGTCCTTGCCGTCCTTGGCGTCCTTGGCGTCCTTGCTGTCCTTTTCCTCCTCAACCGCGGCCTCTTCCGCCGCCTCGGCCTTCTCCTCCTCCTGCATCCGGAGCTGGCGCACGGCCAGGAACTCCAGGACGCGGTCCTTCACGTCGCCGAGGGCGTAGTGGTCCTCTTCGAGGATGCGGGCGGCCTCGGGGATGTCGAGGTGCTCGGGGCTGCGCTCGTTCCAGGGCAGCTCGGCGATGGTCTCCAGGTAGTTGCGGATGACCTGGGTCTCCATGGCCTCGCGGCCCATGCGGCCGAGGCGGGAGAGCTCGCGGTCGACCTCCTTGCGCACGTCGGCCGGCAGCTCGAGCTTGTCGAGGCGCTCGCGGAGCTCCTCGATCTCATTGCCGCCCTCGCCCTCGCCCAGCTCCTTCTGAATGGCCTTGAGCTGCTCGCGCAGGACCATCTCGCGCTGCCGGTCGCCCAGCTCTTCCTGGACGCGGCTCTTGATGTCCGCCTGCGCTTCGAGCACCTCGAGCTGGCGCTGGACGTGGAGCAGGACGCGCCGCAGCCGCTCCTCGACCGAGAGGGTCTCGAGCAGGATCTGGCGCTGCTTGGCGGGCACGTCGGTGTAGGCGGCCACCACGTCGGCGAGGCGGCCGGGGTCGGTCACGCCTTCGAGCACCTGGTGGACGACCTCCTCGGGCAGGCCCGACTTGGTGCCCAGCTCGGCGGCGCGCTCGCGCGCTTCGCGGAAGAGGCCGACGAACGCCGGGTCATTCGGGTCCAGGGGGAGCATCTCGTCTGCCTCGCGCACGGTGGCTTCGAGATGGCCGTCCTTCTCGATGATTCTCATGGCGATACCGCGGTGCTCGCCCTGCAGCAGGAGCTGCATGCCGCCGAGCCCCCGCTGGATCTGGCCGATCTTGGCCACGGTACCGATGGTATGGAGAGCTTCCGGCGTCACTTGCGGGACGTCTTCCCGCTGCGACACGGCGAACACCAGGCGATCCGGGGTGGCCAGCGCGGCCTCGATGGCCCGGAGGGTGGCAGGCTTCCCCGCGTTGATCGGCGCGGTGACGCCCGGGAACAGCACGAAGTCCCTCAAGGGGAGCACGGGAAGCGTCATTCTCTCGGACATTTCTTTCCTTATCCCTTTCTCGCCCAGCCGGAAGATTCAGGGCTGAACGATCCGTACACCTTCCAACAGGCTCGGGACAGGCGGCATTCCAAACCTGAGTTCACGGTACTCAGAGTAGCTCTTCCGGGAAGATCTGGGAAGGGGGGTGGGGTGTTACTTGAGTGCGAGCGACTCATTATTCATACCGCCCGGGCCTCGC
>DASUNJ010000565.1:0-9356 GCA_036277235.1 Thermoanaerobaculia bacterium
ACCGTCAACTTCGGCGGATACGCGGCGAGCGCGGCCCCGCCGCGGAGGAGCCCGACCATCCCGCTGGCGATCGCCGGGCTGGTGCTGGCCCTGGCCGCGGCCGCGTTCTTCTTCCGCGACGACCTCGGCGGCATGCTGGGCTTCGGAGACGAGGCCGCCATAGCGAGCGCCGTGGCAGCACCGCCATCCGAAGAGACGCCTGAGTCCATTACGCCGATCACCGAAGAAGATGCCACGTCGCTGCCCGAGGTGGTCCGCCGCAGGGAGGAAGAAACCCCGGCGGCTCCAGCTCCGGAAACGGCAGCTCCGGTTCCGGCCTTGACGGGGCCGTCCGCGACCGCTCTGGAGAGGATCACCTTCGAGCAGGCGTCCGGGGGGACGGACGTCATCCTCTGGGGCAACGGCGCGATCCGGCCCGAGGTCTACTCCCAGTCGCGCATCGGCGACCCGCCGCGGGAGCTGATCGTGCTGACCGGCATGGGGCGCTCCTTCCCGACTGCCCGCGTGGAGGTGGGCACGGGCGAGGTCAAGCAGATCCGGACGGGCTATCACCAGAAGGCGCGCGGCAACGAGCAGCACGTGGTGATCGACCTCGCCGACCCCGCGGTCCAGGTCACCCGGATCGAGGCGCGGGAGAAACATTTGCGGATTCACTTGCAGAGGCGATAAGGGGTAGGAGACCTGCGCTGATGCCCGGCAAGGATATCGACCGACTCAAGCGCCAGCTCCTGCGCGAGGTGGTCCAGGACAACGTGGACCTCGCCGAGGGGCGGCTGCCGCGCGGCTTGAAGCGCCCGCCGAACGTCTGGCTCCGGGTGCTGATGCTGGTGCTCCTCTCGCTGGGGCTGTTCGGCTCGGCTCGGCTCATTCCTTCGCTCGGAAGCCCTGCGGTTTCTCCCACGGGGGCCCCCGCGCAATCCGCTTCCGTTCCAGTTGCCACGGTGGCCAAGGTGCCCATCCCGCCGCCGGTGCCGACGACCGCGCCGACCCCGGTGGACGCGGCTGTCTTCCCCCTCGCGGTCCGTAAGATTGCGCTCGATCCCGGCCACGGCGGGGACAGCCTCGGCACGCAGGCGCCCCTGGGCCTGGTCGAAAAGGAGCTGACCCTCGACATCGCGCAGCGGGTGCGCAAGCTCCTGGAGGCGGACTCCTTCGAGGTCGTGATGACCCGCGAGCAGGACAGTTCGGTCTCCCTGGAAGAGCGGGGTCTGGCGGCCAACCGCGACGGGGCCGACATCTTCGTGTCGATCCATCTGAACTGGATCGAGAACCTCAAGGCCCGCGGGGTCGAAACCTACTACCTCGGCGCGACCGACGATCCCTATCTGACGCGGCTCGCCGCGGCCGAGAACCGGGAATCCGGCTACTCCATGGCCGACATGCGCGGGCTGCTCGACCGGATCTACGCCGACGTGCGGCAGGAAAAGTCGAGGACGCTGGCGGAAGTCGTCCAGGCGTCCCTGTTCCGATCCCTCGGCAAGGTGAACCCCGGGATCGAGAACCGTGGGGTCAAGGCGGCGCCGTTCATCGTCCTGCTGGCGACGGAGATGCCGGCCATCCTCGCCGAGGTCTCCTGCCTCTCCAACGAAGACGAGGCCGCGCTTTTGACGAAACCGCTCTATCGGCAGTACATTGCCGAAGCCCTGGCGGCAGGGATCCGCTCCTACGCGGACGCTGTCGAGGGCAAGCCGGAAGGTATTGACGAAAAGGCCGGCGACAAGAAAGGAACCTGACTCATGGCAGACAAAAACAACGAGGTCCTGCACGTCGGCATCGATCTCGGCACGTCGAGGAGCTCGATCTCCTCCTCCAGCGGCGAGCGCCACGTGATCGAAAGCTACGTCGGCTGGCCGCTCGACATGGTGGCCCGCAAGGTACTGAAGAAGTCGGTCCTGGTCGGCAGCGAGGCGCTCCAGAACCGTTCCATGCTCGACCTGCACCGGCCGCTGGAGCAGGGGCTGATCAAGGAAGGCTCCGACAAGGACGAGGCGGCGGTGCGCGAGCTGCTCTGGCACCTGCTCTCCCTGGTCGGAGTCGACCGCGAGAACCGCAACGGCCGCAAGGTGCGGGCGGTGGTGGGTGTGCCGGCCGAGGCGCTGCGGGTCAACAAGCAGCAGGTGCGCAAGGCCCTGCAGGGCGCGGTGGACAGCCTGATGATCGTCTCCGAGCCCTTTGCCGTGGCCTACGGCATGGAAGCGCTGCTCCACACCCTGATCATCGACTCGGGCGCGGGCACGACCGACCTCTGCGTCATGAACGGCCGCCTGCCCACCGAGGAAGACCAGCGCACCCTGCCGCAGGCCGGGGACTGGGTGGACGAGCAGCTCCTGCGCCTGGTCCGGGCGCGCTACCCCGATGCGAGCGTCTCCATCCACATGGTCCGCCAGTGGAAGGAAGAGGGCAGCTTCGTGGGCAACAGCAAGACGCCGGTGGTGGTGACCGCGCCGGTCGCCGGCAAGCCGACGCAGCTCGACATCACGAACGAGATGCGCCAGGCCTGCGAGGGCATCCTGCCGCCGGTGGTGGAATCGATGCTCGACCTGCTGTCGCGCGCCCAGCCCGACTACCAGGAAAAGATCCGCAACAACGTGGTCGTCTCGGGCGGCACCGGCCTCATCCGCGGCCTGGGACCGCGCCTGGAGCAGGAGCTTCAGCAGGTCGGAGGCGGCAAGGTCCGGGTGGTGAAAGACCCGATCTACGTCGGCTCCGACGGCGGCCTCGCCATCGCCATGGACGCTCCCGAGAGCGATTGGGAGCGGCTCACGAAGTAGGCCTCACCCGCTGCAGTTTCTCGGTTTCAAACCGGTGCTTAATCTTCTATACTATCCTCCTTTCTGGAGAGACCGTATTTCGCGGTCTCTCTATTCGTAGAGAGGAGCAAAACCCATGAAGAACCCCTCGATCCTGCTGGCCATCTGCCTGATCTTCCTCGTGCCGGCCATTGTGAGCGCTCAGTCAAACGCCGAACCGTCCCTTCATGTCGCCCTCGCCCCCTGTCAGGTCTTCAGCGGGAATCTATCCGCGAATACGACCACCCACTTTGACGTTCGAGGACTGTGCAACGTTACGGAGGAAGCGACGGCGGTCGAATTCGCCGTTCACGTCACCGCGACCGGTACGGGAACCCTCAAGCTTTGGGAGTATGACGGCACTCAGCCCTCAGCCAACGCGATGAGCTACAACTCTGGAACCAGTAGCTCCTTCGCCGATGTGCGGGTCTGCGCTCCTCTCTTCGATTGCTTCAATGACCTTTCCGTGCGCTCGACGACGGCGATTACCCTAACGCTCGTCGTTGAGGGCTTCTTCCTCCCGCCGGTCTAGTTCCCCGCCAACAGGTCGCCGCCCGGGTTCCCCGCCCGGGCGCCTGCCTTTCGTGTTCGCAGAAGTGATATTTTGGGGCTCGGAGGTGGACCTTGAGTGAAGGAGCGAATCGCATGAACCTCAAGACCTTCGTCGCGGTGGCCATTCTCACGCAGGGCTGTGCGACTCTGCACAACGGGCGTCACCAGGAGATCAGGGTCGTCACCGATCCCGCCGGTGCGACCGTTGACGTTCGCTGCGGGAAGCAGCAGCCGGCGGCGGTGACGCCGGCGACGGTCCGTCTGCCGCGCCGCGTTGAGCAGTGCTCGCTCATTCTGACGCGGCCCGGCTTTCATTCCGAGACGGTGGTGTTCGATTCGAGCCCGAGCGGCTGGGCGTGGGGAAACTTCGCCGCGCCGATCGCCGGCGCAGCGAGCGGCACTACGCGGCAATCGGACGAGGCGTTCGTCGATTTCTCTTTCGGTGCACTTCTCGGCGGGGCCGGGCTCGGCGTCGACGCCCTGACTGGTGCGATGTGGCAGTTGGAGCCCGCCAAAGTAGAGCTCAAGCTGGTGCCGAAGTGAGAATCATCCATCCCGGCAGACCTTCCGGTACTGGCTGCGGTAGGCGAGACCGTCGTCATCTGCGATCTCCCCCGACTTCCTGAGCTCCGCGAGGGCGCGAAAGAGCGTCGAATAGGCCGGCGTGTAGCCCAGGACGCGGATGATGTCCCGCTTGTCGAAGACCTCGGGCAACCGGGGGAGAGCCTTCTCGAGGTCGTCGAGAGTAGACCAGGCAGGCCGCGCCGTTTTTTGGGGCACGGCTGCCGGCACGGGAGCCGGGGCGGCGGTTTGCCAGAGGCTCCCGAGCGCGCGGACCCGCGCCTCATGGCCAGCATGGACCAGCGCGATGTCCGTCTGAAGCTGCGCCTCGAGCGCGCGCAAGCGCTCGTCGTATTCGTCGCGTGTCATTCTGTCCTCCTCCGGGAAGCATACGAAGCCGGAGCGTGCCGCGTTGAGCCGTTCGAGGCTTTTCTGAGCGATCGAGGATGATTTTTACGCGTCGGGAATCATTCTCGGCGACTAAAAACCATCCGCGACGCATCGAGGATCATCCTCAAGCGCTCAGAACCATCCGCGACGCGTCGCGGATCATCCGCGGCGGCTAAAAATCATCCGCGCCGCCTAAAAACTATCCGCGACGGCTAAAAACCATTCGCGATGGGTCGAGAACCATCCGCGCCGGCTAAAAGCCATCCGCGACGGCTCAGAATCATCCGGGACGCGTCGAGGATCATCCGCAGCCGCTCAGAATCATCCGCGACAGCTAAAAACCATCCGCAGCCGCTCAGAAGTCAGGTGGTCGCCACCCGGCCCAACGGGCCGGCAGAACGGAGCCCAGGGCTGAGCGTAGCGATGCCCTGGGAAAGGAAGGAAGTCATAAGCGCAGAGCGCCCTGTAGGGGCGCGAGAGGGCGTTGGGAAGACTCTCGCGGCCCTTCAGGCCGGATGATGTTTGGCCTGTTTTCCCTTCCAAATCGCTATTCCTCCGGAATTCTGGTTTTTCCCTGACTCTAGCTGCTCGGGCTCCAGTTTTTTGGATTTTCTCCAGCCGGAATCATCCCAAGCTATGGCCGAGCCGTTTTTCCCCTGCTTTTGGAGTTTTTCTTGAGCCTGAGCCGTTTTTCTCCTGGTTCTGGCGTTCGAGCATTGCTCCAGCAGCTCTTGCCGAGTTCGAGCCGCTCAGGTCTGGCTCTTCATGGGACGGCCTCCCTTCCTCTACGGTACATGGAAAGGAGAGCCAGAGTTCTGGCGAGCCGGGGGCTGTTCTCGCCCGTGCCAGTGCTAGAGTCCTGAACGATGGAATGGGAGCTGATCCAGAGAGTGCTAGCAGCCCTCGAGCGAGAGGGGGTCCGGTATGCAGTTGTCGGGGCCGTGGCGATCAACCTGCTCGGTCTTGCTCGGGCCACCGAGGATCTCGACTTCTTCGTCGAGCCGGATCGGGAGAACATCGAGCGGCTCAAAGTGGCGCTACGATCGGTGTTCGAGGACCCTTCGATCGAAGAGATCTCGGCGGAAGACCTCCTGGGCGACTACCCGGCCGTCCAGTACATTCCTCCGGAAGGGACGTTCCACCTCGACATCCTGACCCGTCTGGGTGAGGCCTTCCATTTCCACGACCTGGAAATCGTTCGAATCGATCTCGAAGGCTTGTCCGTCTCCGTGGCCTCTCCGAGAACGCTCCACCGCATGAAGAAAGGCACGGTGAGGCCGAAGGATTGGGGCGACGCCGAGGCCATCAGACGGCGCTTCAACCTGGAGGAGGAGAGCTGATGCCCATCCGGAAGTTTCGCAGTCTTCAGGACATGGAGGACACGCTCTGGCGAGAGCCGGGACCGGAGCTCTGGCGGGCCATCGCCTCGGTCTGGCGGTTTGCCGACCGCACCTGTCCCAAGCGGTTTCCTCCCGGCGTTTACCGCCACCGCTCACTCGAAGATGCCCAGCGGCAGCGCGAGGTCTGGGAAGAAGCGAACTTCCAGGCTTTGTGGCAAAGCCGCGGCATCAAGCCGGAGGAGCTGAAGGGCAGGAAAGTCTAGCCTCCCGGAGAGGTCACCGGCCCATACGGCTCTTCGCGCCAAAGCCGAAGGCCAGCAGGAACAGCCCCGCTGCGATCAGGGCGATGTTCACCTCACCCTGCCGGACATACTCGATCAGCGCGGCGGAAAGAGCCAGGACAGCCGCAACGATGGATAGGATCCAGGTCAACTTCATGGGGCGTGATCTCCTTTCCTCTGCATACGCTACAGGGGCGCCAAGAGTTCTACCCCCTGACGGGTCGAGCGACCTTGGCAAGCGGTGACCCTTGCTCGATAGCGGATGGACTCTTGCATGGCTGAGAGATTGCGAAGCCAGGTTCTGAACGACGGCCTCCGTTTGGCGATGGAGTGGGGAGAGTACTTTCTGCGCCCCATTCAGGAAAGGCTCTCGAAGCTGTACCCCGAGCTCTCGAAAGAGCAGCTTGATGAATACGAAACGATCTGCCGCGCAGCCATGGAGTACGGCCATGGTCAAATGTATGAGCTGGCTGAAAAGAGCGACGACAGCACAGATCGTGAAGAATTTCGGCTCATCCTGGCTTTGAGATATCCCTGGTTGGATCCAGAGAACGTCGCCAAATTATTCGACCAGGGCATGTACCATGCGTCGAGGGACGGCTACCCAGGAGCCAGCCGCAGGGAACTGGAAAGACTATCCCGTTTATCTGCAAGCGACCTGATGCAGCGCATCGAACGCCGGGAATTCGACATGTACGGTCAGACGTTCGCCGCCCTCGCAACCAGGAAGAACGACCTCCGTCTCGTTGCTCCCTTCTTGGCAGCTCAACTGGATCGGCCGCTCACGGTGGATCAGCGCCGCAACTGCGCTATTGCACTGCTCAGCGCGCTACCGTATTCGGGAATACCTGCCGACGCGCTGGCAAATCCGTCTCATCCAGGGCACACGCTCTATCGGGAAGATCTCATGGCTCACATCGAGGCTACGCTCAAGAGATTAGCGTAGCCCTCCTTCGTCATTTCCCTCCGCCGCCGCTCACCGCCCCGCCGGCTGTGCAGCGACAATTAGTCCCCAGGCTTTGTGGAAGAGCCGCGGCATCAAGCCGGAGGAGCTGAAGGGCCGGAAGGTCTAGCCTCGCCCCGGCATCCCCATTGGTGTGTTCATCATCCCCGCGCGACGACTCGAGGAGGAATGGAGCGAGGGTTGAATTTACGGTTGACAGCATGACTACCCTGAGAGTATATTTATTTACGTAGAGATTTCTGAAATATATTGGCATGTTGCCATCAGACATCTGGTCTTCTCTCGTGAGGCGAGGCGAAGTCGTGGCGGACTTGGTCGAAAGTTTGAACGACGTTTGCCGTCCTCCATGAAAGGGCGACAACGAAAGCCAGACAAGGAGGAGATTATATGCGCTACGAGATCGCTGGACGTGTGGTCGACTCGTTTACCGATGATGGCATCAGCGGCGTGCGGGTCGAGGCGTGGGACAAGGATTCCGGCCTCGACGACTATCTTGGCTCGGCAACCACGATCAGCAATGGCTCGTTTTCGATCAGCTTCGACGCCAGCGCCTTCAACGACCTTTTCGACACCCTGCCGGACATCTACTTCAAGGTCTATTGCTACAAAGAATTGCTCGCTTCGACCGAGAATTCGGTGCTGTGGAGCGTCAAGGACCCGCATATAGGCGTAACGATCAAGGCCCGGCACCCGAAGCCTCCCGCGTGCGAAGAGCGGCACATTTATCTCAAGATCGAGCGGATCGAGAACTACAGCCCGGTCATGCCGCAAGAAAAGGCCGTGCCGCCGGTGCAGTACGGCCGCGATTGCATGCGCAACCATGGACATGAGAACGGCCTGATCCCCAAGGCCGAGATCGAGGCGCGGTCCTTGACCGCGGTGGTATACCGCGAGTATCTCGATTCGGGTTACCTGATTCCCAAGCCCGACAAGCTGATCGACGCCGACGTCAACGAACCGGTCTACACGCACCGTGTGCCCGGCACGGTGATCTACACGCGGCCGTGCCAGCGGCTGAAGATCCACGTGTGGAACACCGACGACGTGCCACATTCGTTGCACGTGCATGGGCTGCGCTACGGCATCGACTCCGACGGTTCATGGCCGTTCGGAACCGAGGCCGCGCACCACGGCGGCCGTTCCGACGCCATCTGCCCGGGCAAGACCTGGATTTACACCTTCGACGTACCCGCCAATGCGCTCGGCGCTTGGCCGTTCCACGATCACACGCATCACATGAGCAACAAGATCGATCAGGGGCTCTTCGGCGGCATCGTCGTGCTCGGCCCCTGCGATCGGCCGCCGCGCCGCCTGCATTTTCCGTGGAAGCTGCTGCAGCCGATCTACCTCGATATCGAACGCTCCGAGCGGCTTCCCCTCTTTGCCGACAGGCGCCTGCCGGAAAAGCTCGATTTCGACGAGGAAACGATCGTCTCCCTCGCGCCGCACGTCCACGCCCGGCGACTGAAGGACGAGACGCGGCTGCACCTCAAGCATCACATCGATTTTCTGGAAGAATTCACGCTGCGGGAAATCGCGGTGACTCGGCGCATCATCAACACCGATCACGTCCCGGTATTCTTTCACGTGATGGCGAATCCCGACTCCAAGCCGGTTTTCGACACCGGAGACATCGAGGAGCTCGGCGGTGAAGCCGAGATCACCTTCAACGAGGCTGGCGAGTACGAGTACTTCTGCCGGCACCATCCGGAGATGACCGGCATCGTGCGTGTCGTGCCGGGTGGGCCGACGCCGGTGACGGTCTTCATCGTCGGCGGGCCCCCGATGGCGTTCGCCCCGAACGACGTCACGGTGGCTGTCGGTGGCGTTGTGAAGTGGATCAACAACAGCACCTTTCACCACACCGCCACTTCCAGGGAGGGCGCCGCGATGGCGACCCATTGCATCAACGGCCGCGGTTTCGTCGGAAACTCGCCGACCGTCGTCGGCCGCAGCGGCCAGCGCATCAGGTGGTACGTGTTCAACCTCGACACCAGCGCGACCTGGCACAACTTCCATCCCCATGCGATGCGCTGGAAGTTCGGCGGTGAGTACCTCGACATCCGCAGCCTCGGGCCCGCCGAATCCTTCGTCGTGGAAAGCGAGATCCCTCCGGTGCTGCTGCTCACTCCCGAAGAGGAGAAGGCGCAGGATCCCGCGCACCGCCCGCCCGGCGCCACGCTGCGCCGCCTGAAGGGCGATTTCGTCTTCCATTGCCACGTGCACCATCACATGATGAACGGCATGGTCGGGTTGGTACGTGCGCGTCAGAGCCTGTGGCTCACCGACGACATGGCGCACGAGATCAGCCATCGTACCGGCCTGCCGCTGGACGACGGCAGCAATGCGTGCCCGAACGTGGACCCGCATCCCTGCCACGCCCACGGCACCGGCCGCTGGGAGGAGGTCGTCGGCGCACCCGAAGTCGCTTTCATGCATTCGGTGTTGCTGCCTGGCACACGGAGGGTCCTCTACTGGG
>DASUNJ010000566.1:0-4421 GCA_036277235.1 Thermoanaerobaculia bacterium
GCAGGGGCTTCGGCTTTCTCGGCCGGCCCGTGGTCCGAAGCGGCTGGATCCCGAACTCGACCAGCGCCTCGCTCTGATAGCCGTAGTGCTGTCGGATTCCGGTGCGCAGGAGATCGGTCAGGGTGTCCCCCGCCTGCAGCACCTGCTTGAGCCGGACCGTCAACTCCTGTCTCCTTGCATCGAGCGCGGCCTGCTCCAGGACGAGGCTCCGGCCTTCCAGGGCGAAGTCCTGAAGCTCGACCCTGGGCACAGTCAGATGCTGGAGGGCCTCCTTCATCTGCACGGCCGAGGTCGTCTGGTCCCACGTGTTGAATCGGTGCGTGTACTGCCGGATGCGTGCCATAACGCTGCTCCTTTCAAATCGTTCGCTGCCAGGAAGCCACCCGAGGCACACCCTCTGCTGACTGACTGGCCTGGAGAAAGTAACAGTCCGCGGCTTGTGCTGTCAATAGATCAAGTACATGACTGAAATTCAGCAGGGGAGGAGAATGAGGCGTGGCACGTAGGGAGGCAAAACTGTCTACAGAAAAAGCCAGAGTGATGTCCGATAAACATAATAGGCATGGAGGTTGCGAAATGAGCCGCTGCCATGGACGAATTTCCAAAGCCGTTCACGCCCATGCTGGCGGACGAGGTCAAGCGGCCGTTCCACAAGCCGGGCTGGATCTACGAGGAGAAGTACGACGGCTACCGCATGCTCGTCTTCAAGGAAGGGGAGCGGGTCCAACTCATCAGCCGCAACCGCAAGGACTTCACGCGCCAGTTTGTGGAGATCGTCCAGGGCCTCGCCGCTCTCAAGGCCAAGACGCTGATTCTGGACGGCGAGATCGCGGTCTTCGACGAGCGCCTGGTCTCCCATCTCGGCTACCTGAGAGGTGCGCCCGCGGACCAGACCTTCACTCCACCCATGTACGTCGCCTTCGACTGCCTCTACGCCCGCGGCAAGAACCTGATGGCACAACCTCTGAACCGTCGCCGTACAGTCTTGGAGCGGGAGGTGCGTGGCGCGGCGGGGCCGATCGTCCTGGCCCGCAGGTTGGCGGATGACGGATTGGAGGCGTGGAAAGAGGTCGTCTCCCACGGCTGGGAGGGGCTGATGGCCAAGGACTCCGCCTCCCTCTACGAGCCGGGCGTCCGCACCCGAAGCTGGGTCAAGGTCAAGCACAAGATTCGTATCGGCTGGCCCGGGGAAGGGACTGAGTACACGCGCGGGTGAGCCTCGGACCCGGGGGGTGAGGAAAAAGGCTTGGCGGTTCCGTCCTACCTTTTGCGTATACCTGGAGGGGGCAGTACCCCGCTTCGCGAAGGAGGCGATCCGATGAAGACCCAAGCCCAACTCCCGAGCCATCCCGCGCCGCAGCAGATCGAGCGCTTCGTGAAGGGAGAGTGTACCCGGGGCGAGACCCGGGACGTGGTGCGCCACTTGCTGCTCGGCTGCCCGAAGTGCAGCCAGGCGGTCCGGCCCCACTGGGGCTTGCGCTGAGGCGCGGAGCCTTCCGCGAGCGGCACCCCTGAAGGTAGGGGCGGGCTGATCCCGTCCTGTCTTCAAGGAGAGACGCTCATGAGGAAGACCTTCCCACTCTGCCTGTTTCTGCTCGCCCTCACTCTCACCGCCACCACTGCCATCGCGGCCCCGCCGGCACCTGCGCCGGCCATCGAGGCCCCGCTCGACTTCTTCGGGACAGCAACCGGCTCCTGTCCCACAGCCACCCTCACCACTCCCGCACCCTCGCCCGCGGCGCTCGACCTCTTCGGAGCCCTGAGCTGCTGCCGGCCCGAGTGCTCCACGAACAGCGGATGCGACCGGAAGTGTGGGGCGGGATTGGGTACTTGCGTGCAGGTGAACTCCTGCTGCAAGCAGTGCATCTGCTCTCAGACTTAGACGCTCCCGCTCGTGAGCCCGCGCCCGAGAGGGCGCGGGCAACTACTCCGCAAAGACCGGGGGCAGCATGTTGCTCAGGGCACGGGAGTTTCCGGCAGGGCGAAGCGAAGGGCGGCCCCCACCAGCCCTGAAATTTGGTCATTCAGCAGGGCGGTCACCGCCGCGCCAATGGCAACCGCGATGGATGACACGGAGGCGCCCACCGCCGGCAGCCCATGAATTTCGAAAAGCAGTCGCCAGTCGCCTTGCCCACCGTGGCGCAGTGCCGTCAGGTCGAATGCGAAGAGTCCCAACAGCATGCAGTGAATGAAGGTCTGCAGATAGAAAAAGAGGGCGGCTTGCCACGTTGCAGCGCTGGCATTCCAGATCACAGCCATGGGCAAGGAAGGCAGAGTCAATCCCAAGAAGAGGAAGAAGCCTTTGGCGAGCCCGCTCCGACCCGGAAGGCAAGGGAAAAAATATCCGAGCAGGAAGCCGATGGCAACCCACCGCAGCACTAGCAGCAGAAGATCGCCAGAGAGGTCGAGCAGTGGGTGAGGCGTCTGAGAAGATTTGCTCCGAAGGAGATCCACGAAACCGAAGACGATCCATGGCAAGGAGAAAAGGGCAGCGTACTTGGCACCGTGAATCCCGTTCTCCCAGGACGAAGCATGGGGCCCCAAGGCAAGCGCCAGGTCGGTGGCTTTCTGGCCGTCAACTTTCGCCCGCTCGCGGATGCCGGCAGTCTTAGTGGCCCGAACCTCGTACTCTCGATCATAGGTTTCAAAATCGACTTCACCGGCGAGCAAGGCGGCGAGTTGTTTCCGCCTATGACCTCGGAGTGCCTGCTCCGCGGCGTTAAGATCCAGGGCGGAATCAATCAAGGACGGGCGCTTCCCCGAAACCAGCCTGTTCAAATCAGGGATCAGGTCAGGTTCGGGTTTGCGGACCAGCACCCGATCGAGGATCAGCGAGCCAAGAAGGAACGTGACAGGGATGTAGGCCCAGGCGCTACGCGTGCTGAAGAGCAGGGCCGCCGCTGCCAAGAGCCCCAGAGCCCGAGCTCGGTCACTGAACTCCAGGCTTTCCTTGCCGTCCCGCTGGAGAATCGCGACGATGCCGATAATCCAGACCGGCAGGACCCAGGGGGACAGGAATACTGCTAGATCTTGAACGCTCCAAGCGCGCGCGAAGGACAGGTTCGGTCTGGTCACTGAGGTGAGGGGCGCCGCAGTCAAGAGGAGTAACAGGATCGCAAGGAGGCGCCCCTCACGCTGTTGTATCCAGTCTGGCATCTCAAACAGGTCGCCTTTTAGAACGCGGAAGGTTTCGACCAGGGAATGGACCAGGAAGGCTCCCAGGAGGGTGGCAGTAACGAACCAAAGCGTGTTTAGAGCCAAGGGCCAAGGCGAGAGAATCTCATTCAGAACCAGAAGGGTACCAGTGGTCAGGGCACAGGTGGGTGCCAGGTGAGATGGTACAGGGCCTCCAGCGAGTCCTCGGAGCAGAAGGGCTATGAAAATCCCAAGCAGTGGGAAGGAAAAGCCTATTGCGACCAGGACATGGGGCTCCCCTGGCCGCTGCTCCGGGTTCGCCCAGAGCCGCGCCGCGCCTTCCAGGAGGGCGGCTCCCGACACCAGTGCGATCAATCCCCAGGGGACCCAGCGTAGAAAGCGGCTGCTCCGAGGAGATAATGGCCGGAGCCTTCGCCAGATCAAAATAGGAACGGCAATTCCCAGGATGGTGGTAGACACAAAAGCGAGAAAATAGGGAGAAAACCGAATGTAATCGGTGTGGGACGTCCATCTTCCAGCCGCCGCCGCCATCAGATTCGAAATCTTATCGATCTCGTTCAACTGGGACATGGCCACGAGGACATCGTGAGCAAAATGGAAGATCAGCAATGCGCCAGTGGCTTTGATCAACGGATGCCCCGCCTTGTGCGTATGCGTTCTGTCGAGCCAGAGGAGTCCCAACAGCAAGGGCAGGGCGGACCCAATGCTCAACAGCAGGTGCGAGAGAACCGGCATCCTGTGATACCAGCCGAGTCGCTGGAGGAGCCCCTGCCGGGTCGTGACTCGCGGCTCACCTCGTTGCCCACCAGGATCCACGATCCTTGCCAGAGTAAGGGAAAAATATCTTATGGACCCGGGATGCCATGCTTCGGCCGAGAGATGATCGGAGGTCTTCCAGTCCGGCACCGGGAATACAGACTGGACGCGGATGCCTGTTTCCCAAGCGACTGAAATTTCGTCTTCTGCGGGGACGGGAGTCTTATCCGAGCGAACGATGTAGATACGTTGTTGCAGGCCGTCTAAGGGTTTGCGAAACTCGATTTGAATTCGAGCATTTGGCATCCCGGCGTCCCGGAAGGTAGTCAACTGCAAGTCTGCGGGAGCGGGAGCTTCGCCATCAATTTGAATTCGGCCGAACAGCGAGACGGCGAAGTCGCCGAGGGAGCTCTGGAGGTCGCCGGAGAAGGCCTCTCTCACGCAGGGATGTTGCACGGGTAAGGTCAGGCTCAACTGCAGCGTCAGCATCTTGGGATCCGCAAAAGCAC
>DASUNJ010000567.1:0-9194 GCA_036277235.1 Thermoanaerobaculia bacterium
CGGGCGCCGCCACTCGCATGCGGGTCACATTGCCATTGGAGGCTGCGTGAAGCTCCTGGTCGTGGACGACGACCTGGAGCTGCTGGGGCTCGTCTCCTACGCCTTGCGTCAAGCGGGCTATCTGGTCGTGGAGGCTTCGGACGGCATGGCAGCCCTCGCCGCCTTCGAGCGCGAAGAGCCCTCCCTGGTGGTGCTGGACGTGAACCTGCCGCGCCTCTCGGGACTGGAGGTCTGCAAGCGGATCCGCGCCCTGTCCCGCGTGCCGATCATGATGCTGACCGTGCGCTCGGCCGAGGAGGACCAGGTGGCGGCCCTCGACCTGGGCGCGGACGACTACCTGACCAAGCCGTTCTCTCCGCGCACGCTCCTCGCCCGGGTGCGGGCGCTGCTGCGCCGGGCCGGCGAGGAGAAGCCGGCGCCGCTCGCGGCCGGCGACATCGCGCTCGACCTGGAGCGACAGGCCGTGAGCGTGGCCGGCCGGCCGCCGGTCCGCCTGACCAAGCTGGAGCTCCGCCTGCTCCAGTTGCTCCTCGCCAACGCCGGCCACACCCTCCCCGCCGAGCGCCTGCTCAGCCACGTCTGGGGCTCCCGCGGCGCGGGAGACCGCCAGCTCCTCAAGCAACTCGTTCACCGGCTCCGCCAGAAGATCGAGGGAGACGTGGCCGAGCCGCGCTACCTGGTGACCGTGGCCGGAGTGGGGTACCTGCTGCAGGCCGGGGGCGGCGAGGTCGATTGAAAGGACCCAAAGGACTTAAAGGACGTAAAGGACTAAAAAGACGGGGAAGGATTCAGGCGTTCCACCCCCGATCCCACCGCGCTGAGTGGCCGGTACCACCCAGCCTCCGTCAGTACCTCGGCAGCCGCACATCCACCGTCCCCCTCACCCCCGCCAGGAAAGCCGGCACGATCGCCAGCACCTCCTCCCGCGTCACCCCCTGCACCTCCCGCTCCCACTCGGCATCCGTGAGCAGCCGGCCGCGCTCGATCCATTCGCGGGCGTAGGCGGCGGAGATCTCTTCGTTGCTCATGGGCGCGGTCAGGCGGCGGCCGATCAGGTGCTGGCGGGCCTCTTCCACCTCGGCTTCAGTGGGAGGATTTTCGCGGAGGGCGTCGAGGAGGCCGAAGAAGAGGGCGCGGGTCTCGTCCAGCTTGTCGGGGTTGACGCCGGAGATGATGGAGAGCCAGCCGGTGCGGCCATCGGAGCGGTGGCGGGTGCCCAGGTAGTTGAGGAGGCCGCGGCGAGCGATCAGCTCCTTGCCCAGCCGGCCCTCGTAGTCGTGGGCCATGATGTACAGGAGCATCCTCCAGGTGAGCGGCGAGGCGGTCACGGGCACGGCGTAGCCGATCTGCGACTGGGCCTTGCCTGGGAGGGCGATCCGCACCTCGGGCTGACGGACGCGGAGATCGAGCGTCAGGGGCAGGCGCGGCGGCGGGAGGCCTGAGAAGGTGGTCTCCAGGAGACGGAGAGCCTCGTCCTCGTCGAGGTCGCCCACGGCCACTACGACTGCGGGCACGGCTGGCGTCGATGTAGGGGAGGGGTTTATCAATGCGTCCTGCAGGGCGCGCTCCAGGCGGGTCTCAGGGTCTTCGGACTCCTCCGGAGGCGGCGCCGGCTTGGCGGAGTCGAGCTCCCTCCGCAGGTCCGCGGCGGCTTCGGCAAGCTCTCCGGCCCGGAACGGGCGGGTCAGCGAGGTATGCCGCCAGGAGGGCTCATCGTCGAAGGCGTTCCCCGGCACCACCATCCGCAAATACCCCACGGGCACCCGCGGGACGCGCCGCACGATCAGGGCGATCCCGTTTCGGAGGATCTTCACCCGCGGTGCGGACGGCTTCTCGGAGATCCGGGCTGGCGCGGGAGTGTCCTCGACCACACGGGGCGCCGCTGCCGCGGGAACGGCAGGCGGGGGAGCCGGATGTACCCAGCCGATCGTGCGCTGCCAGGGCTGCAGCCGGGCAGCGGCGGCGCGCTGCACTTCCTCGGGAGTCACCGCGGCGACCAGCTCGGGCAGCCGCTTCAGCACCTGAAAAGCGCCGATCCCCTCATAGAAGGCCATCTGGTGGGCGACGTCCTCGGAGGTCTCGACGTCCAGCTCCAGCTCGGTCAGCAGGGCTCGCCGGGCCTTGTCGAGCTCGTCAGGGGGCACCGGGCGGTCCCGCAACACGGCGATCCTCTCCTCGATCGCCTTCTCGACTTCCGGGCCGCCACTCCCTCCCAGGCTGAAGAGGTAGGGCTGAGCGGTCGGAGCGAAGAAGGAGGAGATCTCTTCGGCGACACCGTACAGGCGCGAGCCCGGACGGGCGGGGAAGGGGTCGCCGTCCTGGCGGAAGCTGGCTCCGGAGGAGCCGGTCAGGAGCGCCTGGATCAGGAGGAAGGCAGCCCAGTCGGGGTCCGTTGCGGCCGGGGCCCGGTAGGCGATCTGGAAGCGGCTCCCGCCTCCGGGGACGTTCACGCGGCGCTCTCCCTGCTGAGGTGGCTCCATTGTGCGGGGTAAGGGAGTGATATCGCCGCCGGGGATGCTGCCAAACGCCTTGCGGACCAGCGCCAGAGCCTCGGAGGCCTTCACATCTCCTGCGATCGCCAGCACCGCGTTGGCCGGGTTGTAGTGCCGGCGGTAGAAGGCGGCTACATCAGCATGGGTGATGCGCTCCACGTCGCTGGTCCAGCCGATCACGTTCTGGCGGTAGGGGTGCTCCGTGAACGAGACCGCCGCGACCGCGTCGTGGAGCACGCTCGCCGGATCGTTCTCGTAGCCGTGCAGCTCGGTCAGGACCGCGCCACGCTCGGCCTCCATCTCGGCCGCGGGGATGAGCAACCGGCTCATGCGGTCGGCCTGGATGTCGAGGACGAGTGGCAGCCGCTCCCGGGGCACGGTCTCGAAGTAGGTGGTCTGGTCGATCCAGGTGTAGGCGTGCCATTCGCCGCCCACGGCGTAGATGCGGCTGACCACGTCCGTGTCCGGGAAGCGCTCGGTGGCGCGGAAGGCCATGTGCTCCACGAAATGGGCGAGGCCGGTCGATCCCGCGCACTCTGTGCGGCCTCCCACCTTGTAGAGGACCTGCGTGCTGACGATCGGCAGCGCAGGGTCTTCGAGGACCATCACGGTGAGGCCGTTGGGCAGCCGCTCGACAACGATACCGTCGAGCCGGCCGGCATGGAGCCCGCCGAAGGCGGGGGAGGCGGCGGCGAGAAGGAATAGGGCCAGGATGCGCATGGTTTCCTTGGAGCCTACCAACGCTGGCATCCCGTTTGCCACAGAAATAGACCCCATGGAAACCCTTCCCTCCCCTCACCTTACCCACCCGGGCCTGCTGATCGCGATCGGCGGGGCCGAGGACAAGACCCGGCAGCGCGTCATCCTGCGCTATTTCCTGGAGTCCTCCGGCGGCCCGGACGCCAACATCGTGGTGCTCGCCACGGCTTCCGAGGTGCCGGAGACCGGCGAGCGCTACGCCGAGCTGTTCTACAGCCTGCGGGCCGAGACCGTCGAGGTGCTCAAGATCGAGAACCGGCAGGATGCCCTCGACGCCAGCCAGGACATGCACGACCTCCTGGAGTTCGCGACCGGCCTGTTCATCACCGGGGGCAGCCAGCTCAAGTTCTCTTCGGCGCTGGGCGGCACGCCGCTCGCCGCGGCCATCCGCCGCCGGCACCAGGAGGGGATGGTGGTGGCCGGCACCAGCGCCGGCGCGGGCCTGCTGGCCGAGCACATGATCGCCCTGGGCGACAGCGGATCCTCCCCGCGCCGGCGACTGGTCCACCTCGCCAAGGGGCTGGGACTCGCTCCGGACATGGTCATCGACCAGCACTTCCGGCGCCGCGACCGCCTCGGCCGCTTGCTCACGGCCCTCTCCTACAACCCGGAGCCGCTGGGCCTCGGCATCGACGAGGACACCGCCGCCATCATCGAGGCCGGAGGCATGATGAACGTCCTGGGCGCGGGGGGCGTCACCGTCATCGACGCCTCGGGCCTGCGCTACACCGACAGCTATGCCGTCCAGCGTGGCCAGCCGCTCGCCATGCTCGGCCTCAAGCTCGACTTCCTCACCTCGGGCTGCCGCTACGACCTGCGCAGCCGCATGGGCATCGCGCCCCAGCACGCAACGCGCATCGATCCGCTCATGGAGCCGGTCGCGGTGGAGGAGGCGCCAGCCGACCCGATGCCCGTGGGGATGCGCGACGGCGAGTAGGCATGGAGATCCTGGAAACCCGGGTCTATCGAGGGCCCAATCAGTACGCGCTCTGGCCGACGATCCGTCTCAAGGTGGACCTCGGTGAGCTGGAGCAGTACCCGACCGTCGAGCTGTCCGGATTCACCGACCGGCTCCTGGACCTGATCCCGACTCTCGCCGAGCACACCTGCGGCCTCGGTCTGCCGGGCGGGTTCGTGAAACGCATGAAGGAGGACGAGGGCACCTGGCTCGGCCATGTCCTGGAGCACGTGGCCATCGAGCTCCAGTGCCTGGTGGGCACCCATGTCACCTTCGGCAAGACCCGCGGGGAGGGCCTGCCGGACGGCCAGTATTACGTTGTCTACAGCTACGTGGAGGAGGCCGTGGGCCTGGAGGCGGGACGGCTCGCGATGCGCCTGATCCGTCACTTGCTGCCGCCCGGGCACGCGGACCACGATCCCACGCCTCTCGACTTCAACGCGGAGTTGGAGAAGCTGGTGCGCCTCGCCCACCAGCGCGCCCTGGGACCGACCACCGCCGCCCTGGTCCGCGCCGCGGAAGACCGCGGCATCCCCTGGCTTCGCCTCAACGACCGGTCGCTCGTCCAGCTCGGCTATGGCAAGTACCAGCGCCGCATCCAGGCCAGCATCACCAGCGAGACCCGGCAGATCGCCACCGAGATCGCCTCGGACAAGCGGCTGACCCACCGCCTCCTGGAGGATCTCGGCCTCCCGGTCCCGCGCCAGGTGCTCGTGGACGACGTGGAGGAGGCCGTGGCCGAAACCGAGGGCATCGGCTTCCCGGTGGTGGTGAAGCCCCTGGACGGCAACCACGGCAAGGGCGTGGTCGTCGACCTCAAGACCCCCGAGCAGGTGCGCACCGCCTTCGAGAAGGCCCAGGACTACTCCAGCCGCGTCCTGGTCGAGGCCTGCCAGTCGGGCAACGACTACCGCATCCTGGTCGTCAATGGCCGCGTGGTCGCGGTGGCCCAGCGGGTCCCCGGGCATGTCGTGGGGGACGGCCGGCACACGGTCGCCGAGCTGGTGGAGATCGTCAACCGCGATCCGCGGCGCGGCGTGGGCCACGAGAAGGTCCTCACCCGGCTGGAGATCGACGATCAGGCGCAGCGCAGGCTGGAGACCCAGGGGCTCAGCCCCGAGTCCGTTCCGGAGCCGGGACGAATGGTTTTCCTGCGCTCGACCGGCAATCTCTCCACCGGCGGCACGGCCATCGACAAGACCGACGCGATCCACTACGACAACCGCATCATGGCCGAGCGGGCCGTGCAGGCGATCGGCCTGGACGTGGGCGGCGTGGACTTCATCTCCCCCGACATCTCCCGCAGCTTCAAGGACGTCGGCGGGGCCATCGTGGAGATCAACGCTGCGCCCGGCTTCCGCATGCACCTCGCCCCCACCGAGGGGACTCCCCGCGACGTGGCCGGACCGGCGATCGACATGCTCTTCCCGCCGGGGACCCCGTGCCGCATCCCCATCGCAGCGATCACCGGCACCAACGGCAAGACGACCACCACCCGCATGGTGGCCCACATCCTCAAGCTCGCCGGCTACACCGTGGGCATGACCACCACGGACGGGGTCTACATCGACGGCGTGCTCACGGTGCGCGGGGACATGACCGGCCCCTGGTCGAGCCAGCTCGTGCTGCGCGATCCGCGGGTGGACGCGGCCGTGCTGGAGACGGCGCGGGGCGGCATCGTGCGCTCCGGCCTCGGCTGGCGCAAGTGCAGCGTCGGCGCGGTGCTCAACGTGTCATCCGACCACCTCGGCATGGGAGGAGTCATGACCCTCGACGACCTCGCCGAGGTCAAGCGGATCGTCGTCGAGGTGGCGCAGGACTTCTGCGTGCTTAACGCCGACGACCCGCGGGTGGCCGCGATGGCCGAGCACAGCCCGGCAGAGCCCATCTACGTGACCATGGACCGCGGCAGCGAGCTGGTGCGGCGCCATATCCGCGAGCGCAAGCGGGCCGTGGTGCTGGAGGAGGGGCTCAACGGCCCGATGCTCGTCCTCTACCAGGGGGAGGAGCAGATCCCGCTGCTCTGGGCGCGCCAGATACCGGCCACCTTGGAGGGCCGCGCCGTTCACAACATCCAGAACGCCATGTTCGCCGCGGCCATCGCCAGCGGGCTCGGAGTCGGCGTGGACGACATCCGCGAGGGGCTGCGGACGTTCACCACCGACTTCTTCCAGACGCCGGGCCGGCTCAGCTTCTACAACGAGCACCCCTTCCGGGTGCTGCTCGACTACGCCCACAACGCCGCGGCCATGGAGCTGGTGGCGCGCACGGTGCGCGAGCTGGCGGTCTACGGCCGGCGCATCGGGGTGCTCGCCATCCCCGGCGACCGCCGCGACGAGGACGTCCGCGCCCTGGCCGCGGCTGCCGCGCCCGGCTTCGACTACATCCTGCTCAAGGAGGACGAGGATCCCCGCGGCCGGCCCCGGGGGCAGGCCGGCGCGCTGCTCCGCGAGGGCCTCCTCGATGCTGGATTCCCGGCCGAGCGGATCTGCGAGGAGGTCTGCCTTGAGGAGGAGGCGACGCTGCGCGCCCTGGAGATGGCGCGGGCCGGAGACCTGGTGGTCATCTTCGGCGACAAGCTGCAGCGCGTCTGGGACCTGATCGTCAACTTCAAGAGCCAGGCGCCCGAGCGCGACGCCCAGGTGCCCAAGGAAGAGCCGGTGCGCGAGCAGATGCTCGCCGAGGCAACCACCCGAGGGCCACGGGGGGCGCGAATGCCCATTGATTAGTGTTGTCACGCTTCTTCCATGGGAGGCACCTTGAAAAAATAGGGCTGTGGCTCCTTCCTCGCACTCATTTGAGCTGCGCGAAGGTGGCCGAAGGCAGACCTGGTACACCAAGCGAGCCGTGATCGCTTCGACAAGCAGGAGAAGGTGAAGCTCGCTGGTGTCACGTTTCCAGCCTCTGGCGCACCAGTTCTCTTAAGTCCACCCTCAAGGCCGCCAGATGGGGGGAGCTCGATGAGAGAGGGTGATGAACACGGTTGTAGAGATTCTTCGGCGCAGAGGTCAGGAACGGCCGGAAGCGCCTGCGTTCATATTCCTGACAGACGGTGAGTCCGAGTCTGCCCGGATGGGCTTTGCCGAGCTGGACGCTCTTGCGCGGGGGATCGGCGGGGCCCTGTCTGCGGCGTGCCGGCCGCAGGAGCGGGCGCTGCTCCTCTACCCGACCGGGCTCGAGTTCGTCGGTGCGTTTCTGGGCTGCCTCTATGGCGGCGTGATCGCCGTACCCGCCTACCCGCCGCGCTCGAAACGCGGCCTCCCCCGGCTGCGGGCGATCATCCAGGACGCGCGGCCGAGCGTGGTGCTCACCACCGCAGCCCTGCTCCAAAGGGCGCGCAGCCTGCTCGACGGGCTGCCCGAGCTCCGGGGTGCCCGCTGGCTCGCCACGGACGAGCTGGAGGCGCTGCCCGGCGAGTGGCACGAGCCCACCCTCGACGGCGGCACGATCGCCTTCCTCCAGTACACCTCAGGCTCGACCTCGACCCCCAAGGGGGTCATGGTCAGCCACGCCAACCTCCTGCACAACGAGGAGATGATCCACCGGGCATTCGCCCAGTCGGAGAGCTCGGTGATCGTGGGCTGGCTTCCGCTGTACCACGACATGGGGCTGATCGGGAACGTCCTGCAGCCGCTCTACCTGGGGGCGCAGTGCGTGCTCATGTCGCCGGTCTCCTTCCTGCAGCAGCCGGCGCGCTGGCTGCAGGCCATCGACCGCTACCGTGGCACCACCAGCGGCGGGCCCAACTTCGCGTACGAGCTGTGCACACGCAAGGTCACTGAGGAGCAGAAGGCCGGGCTCGACCTGAGCTGCTGGAAGCTCGCCTTCAACGGCGCGGAGCCGGTGCGGGCCGGCACGCTGGCGGCCTTCGCAAAGACCTTCGCAGGCTGCGGCTTCCGGCGCGAGGCGTT
This sequence comes from Thermoanaerobaculia bacterium, assembly GCA_036277235.1. Classification (GTDB taxonomy): domain Bacteria; phylum Acidobacteriota; class Thermoanaerobaculia; order Multivoradales; family UBA5704; genus DATMER01. The sequence goes on from DASUNJ010000567.1 coordinate 8,121, forward strand.
CTACTCCTGCTACGGCTTGGCGGAGGCCACGCTGTTCGCGGCCGGGGGCACCCCCGGCGTACCTCCCGAGGTGCGCTCGTTCCTGCCCGCGGCCCTGGAGCAGGGGCATGCCGAGGAGGCGGACGAAGGAGGCCGGCGGCTGGTGGGCTGCGGACGCGCCTGGCTCGGACAGCGCGTCGAGGTGGTGGACCCCGAGACCGCCCGCCTCTGCCCGCCGGGGCGGGTGGGGGAGGTCTGGATCTCCGGCCCGAGCGTGGCCCAGGGTTACTGGGACCGGCCGGACGTCACGGAGAGCACGTTCCGGGCGCGCCTGGCGGACGATCCGGAGGCGGGTCCCTTCCTGCGCACCGGCGACCTCGGCTTCGTCCACGACGGCCAGCTCTTCGTCACCGGCAGGCTCAAGGACCTGGTCATCATCCGGGGCCGCAACCTCTATCCGCAGGACGTCGAGCTGACGGCCGAGCGCGCCCACTCCTCGGTGCGGCCCGGCTGCGGCGCCGCGTTTGCCGTCGAGCTGGAGGGAGAGGAGCGGCTGGTGGCGGTCTGCGAGGTGGAGCGGCACCCCTTCGACGACCCGGCCGCGATCGCGCAGGCGGTGCGCCGCGGCATCGTCGAGGAGCACGAGGTGGCGGTCCACGACGTGGTGCTGGTTCGCGCGGGCACGATCCCGAAGACGTCGAGCGGCAAGATCCGCCGTCAGGAGTGCCGCCTGTCCTATCTCGAAGGCCGGCTGGAGGAGGTGCTCCGCAGCAGCGCGGCGGTGGGCATCAACGGCGTCGAAGAGAGCCAGGCGATTCCGGACCGGCGCGAGTTGGAGGAGACGCCCCGCGAGCTGCGGCCGGCGGCCCTGGAGCGCTGGCTGCGGGCGGCGGCGGCGCAGGCCCTGCGGCTCGCCCCGGCCGACGTCCCCGTGGACCGGCCTCTGGTGGAGGTGGGCCTCGACTCGCTCTCGGCCGCGGAGCTGCGGCACCGGATCGCCGAGGACCTCGGCCTGGAGGTTTCGTTCGCGGATCTGCTGGAGAACGGGCTGGCGTCCCTGGCCGCCGGCGCGGCGGGCCGTCTCGGCGATGGGCT
>DASUNJ010000568.1:0-11945 GCA_036277235.1 Thermoanaerobaculia bacterium
GAACTGTTGGTACAGCGGTCGAGACCGGTCCAGGACGGCCAGCGCTTCCTTTGGCTGCCCACTGTCATTGAGAAAGGCGGCCAGGTCGTGCTCTGCGCAGAGTTCCAGGCGTGGCTCCGCCGTTCGGTCGATGAGAGCGAGCCCCTTCCGGATGTGATCGAGCCCACGCTCGGGATGGAGATAGCCGATGGCGTTCCCCATCTTGAGGAGCGTGCGTCCCTGCCGGTGAGCATCTCCAGCCGCACGATAGATCTCCAGCGCCTCCTCGAGCGCGGCCTCCGCCATCTCGAACTCGCCAATGTCCTGGACATAGCCCCTCCAGGACGAGGACGTTCGCAGCCACCAGCGGATCGCCCGTACCTGTCTCGAGGATTCCCCAAGCCTCGTTGAACGCCCGGCGCGAGCCCTCGAAGTCCGAGGCCAGCCGCTTGACGTTGCCAAGGGCGGCCCGAGCTGCAGCCTGGAGGTCGGGCCTCTTCTCCGCGCCGATTTCGGCCGGGTCAAGCCGCTCGGCCACGGCGATGGCAAGTTGAACGACGTCGACCGCCTCCCGGGGCTCGGTGCGCATGTACCAGCGGCTCGCTTCGAGGAGGCGCTCGTAGAACCCGAGGGTGTGGAAGCCTGGATCCGACTCCACGCGGGAGAGCCGCGCCTCCGGGGACAGAGGCTCCAAGGATGCCCACTGCGCCCAGCCGCGCAGCTTCTCGACCGCAGCCCGTTGCTCCTCCTCCGAGATGTGCTGCTCCGTCATCGCTCTCCTCCTGCTGATTGCGTGAGTACGCTACACGGATATTACCTCACCCGCAATCTGATGTGACGGGTCGGGAGCAAAAAAGCCGCCGGACCATGCCGGCGGCATTCGAGAGGCGCGTCTAGGTCCGCCCGTCCGGGTCCATGCCGTAGCCGGAATCCCCCTCCTCCCCCGTGGCCGTCGAGGTCGGTTGACCGTCCGGATCCATGGTGCCGCGGCTCGCGGCGACCGCGGGAACCAGCTTCAGGACCGACTGCCAGAGCGCGGAGAGAAAGCTGCCGGGCGCTTCGAGCCAGCCGGCGGCCGGTCCACGAGCGGCGGCGGAGGCCGGCGAGGCCAGGAGGACGGATGTCAGGAGAAGGACGGGGACACAGAATCGGGAATGACGCGTCATGACGGGGGCTCTCCCTCGGGACGGCTGCCGCTCCTGCCCCACCGCGGGGAGAGGGAGCCGTTCCCCCTCCAGTTTGAGCCACTCGGGGATCTACCCGAGCTACTCAGGGATATCCCCGAGCGACTCAGGGATGGCCCCGGGTGACTCGGTTATATAACTCGGCGACTCGGGTATATAACCGAGTGACTCAGGGATGGCTCCGAGTCACTCAAGGATGCACCCGAGCTACTCGGGTATATACCCGGGTGACTCGGGTATATAACAAACACGTCGAAACCCCCTCCCCCCTCTCGCGGCCGGTGGAGGGCTGGGGGTCTTCCGGCATCCGCTCGACCCTGGGAGCCTGCCGCTCGACCTTCAGACCGTTTCATTCACCCTCCGGCGGTTGCCGCTGAGCCTCCAGCGCGAGCCGCCGACGCTCCAGCGCGTGCCGCTCGCCCCCCGGCGCGTCCCGCCGACGCTCCAGCGCGTGGCGCCAGGGCTCCGGTGAACGCGGCCGACGCTCCAGCGCAGCCGCCCGGGGTCCGGCGGCAGCCGCTCGACCATGGGCGGCACCGGCTGGACCGTGCGCGGCAGCCGCCAGCCCTCCAGCGGCAGCCGCCCGGCTCCGGTCGCGCGCGCTGGAGCTTCCGCGGATGCCGCTGGACCTTCGGTGGCTCGCGCTGGAGCTTCGGCCGCTCGCACCGGAGCTTGCGCGGGTGCGTCCGGACCTCGCGCGGCAGCGGCTCGAAGATCGGCACCCGGGCGCGTTCCCAGGATCGTGGATTTCGGAGCACCCCCCTCCTAGCCTCCCCCCAGAGCCAACCCTCCCCCTCCCCGGGGGGAGGGACCCTCCGCCCGGACAAGCCTCAAAAAGGTAGCGCATATCGGGGGTGGGGGCGCGGCTCGGGTACGAGCGCCTTCCGCTTGAGGCTGAGCGGCTGTCGCTCCAACCCGAGCGACTCCCGCTCCAACCCGAGCGACTACCGCTCCGGAGTGAGCAGCTCTCGCTCCTGTCCGAGCGGCCCTCGCTCAAGATGGAGCGGCTCTGGCTCGCAGACGAGCGGCTCTCGCTCCAACGCGAGCAGCCTTGGCTTCCGTACGAGCAGCTCCCGCTCGGACTTGGGCGGCTCTCGCTCCTTGATGAGCGGCTCTCGCTCGGGCACGAGCAAGGCCCCTCCCCTGCCCTCCCCCGCTTCGCGGGAGAGGGAGTCCCCCGCCCTCCCGCTGAGAGGTGGGGCTCAAGACGCAGCCGAAGAGGCTGGATGGCGCGTTGACGGCCATCGCGGGTTTTCGTAGCATTTCACTGTCTTACCCCGGCCAGTTGCACCCCGCTTGTACCTACCCTGGGAGGAGAGAGACGATGAGCTACCTCGACGTCCCGCGCATCCAGTTCGGCGGCCTGTACTTCACCAATCCCGCGACGATCAACAACATCATCCTGAACTACAACCCGAAGGTCCCGCTCCAGAACTCGCAGGGGCAGTACCTTCCCAATGCCGTCTGGAACCCCCTGGGCATCTCCCAGATCTGGCTCTCCCAGTGTTCTGTGCTGTCGGTGGTGGACGCTTCAGGCACCTACTCGTCCACGCCGGGCTCCGATCCGGTGATCGGCGCGCTGGTGGAAACTCCCAGCCCGTCGACGAAAAAGCAGATGCCCAACAGCACGAAAAACTACGATATCGCCAAGATGGTGGACCTCGACCCGGAGCAGCAGGGCCGGTCTGCCCTCTTCGGCCTGCGCATCTATGTCACCCTGCCGAACGGGGCCGGCTGCTCCGGGCTGGTCACGGTGCCTGAGCTTCAATACCTCCTGAACAGGGTGCCGAACCCGCGGAGCAGTTGGGGCGCCGTGGGGACCTGGATGGGCCAGATCACGGACGTGACATGGACCGGAGACCTGTCGTCCTCCCCCTTCCTCACCCAGTTCCAGGCGGCCTGCGGCCAGGGCATCGCGGTCAAGCTCACCGTGGACCTCCATCAGAACAACCCGTCGACGACGAGCACGCAGGGCAACATGTTCTGCTATGGGCGGGTGCTGGGGAGCCTGGGCCCGATCGGGACGGGCGAGCTGCCCCAGGTCGTGCCCGGGCGCCAGATCTCGCCTCCTCCGGCGGCATCTCCGGGGATGGCGATGGCGGCCATGGCGCCTGCGCCGCAGGCGACCCTCCGGCACCCCTCCGGCAAGCGGATGATCAACGACCGCTTCGGCGGTGGCGAGCAGGCACCGTCAGAGGCTCTGGCGGCGGCAGCCCCGGCCCCGGCCGCGGTCGCCCAGCCATGGAATCCGGCGCCCGCCCAGGTGAGCCAGGTGGGAACCGGGTCCATGCTGCACGTGGATCTGGGCGGCTCGATCTACCTCCAGGGCGGATATACGCCGGCGCGCGTGGGGATTTCCAACGGCAAGTTCCTGGTCGACTCGGGCATCGACGTCGGGTATCTCGACGGCCAGGGCACCTTCCAGCCTCTGACGAATGGCCAGGGGTTGAGCTTCGCCAGCCAGTATCAGCTGCTCAGCTCGCAGAACAAGGAGGTCTTCCTGGTCCAGAGCTCCGGGCTGGTGGACATCCCCCTGGAGCCGGACGAGGCCACGGCCATCCAGGGCAGCCCGCTGGCGGTCCAGGCGGGGAACGCCGTGGTCCTGCAGGAGGCGGCGAGCGGCTACCTGTTGGGGACCGATCCCTTCTCCGTGCGCATGGAGCCGGGCGGCACGGTCAGCTTCCAGCTCATGGCCCGCCAGTTCGGGCAGCCGATCGTGGGACAGCAGCCCATGACCTGGGAGATCGTCGACGACTCCGGCAGCCCGTCGACCGAGATCTCCATCGCCTGGGCCGGCTCGACCGACGCCAACGGCCTTGCCACTCTGGAGGTGTCCACGCCGGGCGGCGACGTCGATCTGCCGAAGGACCGCACGTACCTCGACACCAACATCTATTTCGGCTCTTTCTCCGATCCGGACGGCCAGCCCATCGGCGACGCCTATGCCGACCCCCAGCCCAACGCCAACCTCTCGGCGCTGCGCTTCCAGGACTACACCGCCCCGGCGGACCCCACCTGGGAGAATGCCGTGGGTCCGATCCTTCAGGCCTATGCCCGCCTCTACCCGGGCATGACGCAGATCCTCAACATCGGCGACGAGACCACCGTCGAGCAGAACGCCGCGGCCATTGCACAGCGCCTGTCGCTCCTCTTCCTGGACCCGGCGCTCATGCCGGTCACGCGGGACCTGTCGCCCGCGAAGGTGGCAATGATCGTTCAGTGGCTGAATTCGCAGCAGGGCTCATAGAGAGCCCCCATGCATCCTCGATATGCTAGGTGGAATGCGGGCTCTGGCCATCATCGCCACCTACAACGAGGAACGGTTCATCGGAGGTTGTCTCGAGCACCTTTTCGCCCAGGGTGTCGAGGCGTACCTCTGTGACAACGAGTCGACCGACGGCACCGTCGAGATCGCCAGGCGCTATCTCGGGGCCGGGCTGCGCGGCATCGAGCAGCTCCCCCGCGACGGCACGTACCGCTGGCGCGGCATCCTGCGCCGCAAGGAGGAGCTCGCGGCCGAGCTGGACGCCGACTGGTTCCTGCACGTCGACGCCGACGAGGAGCCGCTGCCGCCACACTCCGGCCAGACGCTCGCCGAGGCCCTGGCCGAAGCCGACGCGAGCGGCTGCAACGCGGTGGAGTTTTCGGAGCTCACCTTCGTGCCGACGCGCGAGGCGCCCGACCACGACCACCCGGACTACCGCCGCACCATGCACTGGTACTACCCGTTCGCGCCCAGCGCTCTGCACCTGGTGCGCGCCTGGAAGAGGCAGCCCCAGGCCGTCGATCTCGCCAGCTCGGGGGGGCACGTGCCCGACTTCCCCGGCCGAGTCCTCTGGAGCCGGCGCTTCCGGTTGCGGCACTATCTCTTCCTCAGCCGCGAGCACGCGATGCGCAAGTACGTGTTGAAGGTCTACGACCCGCAAGAGGTACAGGACGGCTGGCATCGCTGGCGCTCCAGGCTCACCGCCGATGCCATCCGGCTGCCGTCGCAGGCCGAGCTGCGCACCGCCCATACCGACGACGACCTCGACCCCTCGTCGCCGCGCACGACCCATTGCCTGCTCTGGAAAGATCCTTGAGCCTGCGGCGGCCGGTCGTCCTCTGTGTCGTCGATCGCCCGCACTGGGCCCACGACCGCAAGACCGACGCGCTGGCGAGGGCGCTCGGCGGCGCCTACGAGATCGCAAAGCGCTACCAGGCCGAGGTCACCGCCGGCGACCTCGAGCGCGCCGACTGCGTGCTCTTCCACTACTGGTTCCAGGCCGAGCGGCTGTCCCGCCTGCGGGAGGCGCTGCGGCATGTCCGCGACCGCCTGGTCATCGGCATCTGCAGCCACCATGAGCTCGATGGCGCCTGGCGGGCACCGGGGCTCGCCATATTGGAGGAGCTGCCGCGTGCCGTGTTCGCGGTCAACAGGCTGCTGCTCGAAGAGGTCAGGCCGTTGCTCACCCGGCCGGTGTACTACACACCCAATGGCGTGGACACGGGGTTCTTCCGGCCGGCCACGCCACCGGAGGCGCCCGCGCGCTCCTTGCGGGTCGGCTGGGCCGGGAGCCTCGCCAACGCGCCGCCGGGGCACCGGGGCGTGTACGAATGCATCGCTCCCGCCGTCGCGGCCGTGGAAGGTGTGGAGCTGCGCCTGGCGGTGCGCGAGGAGCGTTGGCGCAATCCTGAGGAGATGCTCGACTTCTACCGCTCTCTCGACATCTATGTCTGCGCCAGCCGCAGCGAGGGAGGGCCCAACCCCTGCCTCGAGGCGGCCGCTTGCGGCCTGCCGGTGATCACGACGCGCGTCGGCATCACGCCCGAGCTGATCCGCGACGGCGAGAACGGCTTCTTCGTCGAACGGGACGCCGCCGACATCGCCGAAAAGCTCCGCTGGCTGCGGGACGACCCGAAGTTGCGGGAACGCCTCGGGCGCGCCGCCCGCGCGGACGTAGCGGCCTGGGACTGGCGTCATCTGGCAGCCCATTATGAAGCGATGTTTCGGGATGTTCTGGGAGGGTAAGGGCTAGAGCAGCTGCTGCGGGTCGACGTCCACCACCAGGTCATATGCCGGGTTCGCGGGCAGCACCTCCCGGAGCATCCGGTGGAGGTTCTTGAAGACCGCCGAGCGGGCCAGGAGCTGGAAGCGCCACTGCCCTTTCAGGCGCTCCAGGGGCGCGGGGGCCGGCCCCGAGATCCGCACGCCGCGGGAGAGCGGGTGCGCGGCGAGGTCCGCGGCCAGCTCGGAGATCACCTTCCAGGCCTTGTCGCGGTCCTTGTCCCTCACCAGGAGCTGGACCATGCGGGTGTAGGGCGGATAGTGGAAGACCCGGCGGAAGCGCATCTCTTCACGGATGAAGCCGGCGTCGTCCTGGCGCAGCGCGGCCTGGATGGCGTAGTGCTCCGGATGGTAGGTCTGGATGACCACCCTCCCTGCCTTCTCTCCCCTCCCCGCCCGGCCGGCGAGCTGGGTCAGGAGATGGTAGGTGCGCTCGACGGCCCTGAAATCCGGAAAGCCGAGATAGGCGTCCGCGGCGAGGACGGCGGTCAGCGCAACTCCCGGGAAGTGATGGCCCTTGGAGACCATCTGCGTGCCGATGAGCACCTGGATCTCTCCCCGTTCGAATTTCTCCAGGAGCGCGGCGAGCCCTCCCTGGCGGCGGGCGGTGTCGCGGTCGAGGACGTCCACCCTGGCTTCGGGGAACAGCTCCTTGAAGGTCTCCTCCACCCTTTCGGTGCCGGCGCCGATCGGCTCCAGCGCCTCCTCCTTGCACTGGGGACAGCGCTCGGGCGCGGCGACGGCCGAGCCGCAGTAGTGGCAGAGGAGGCGGCGCATCCGGCGGTGATAGGTGCGCGGCAGGCCGCAGTCGTCGCAGCGGAAGTCCTCGCCGCAGGCCCGGCAGAGGAGCACAGGGGCATAGCCCCGGCGGTTGCGCAGCAGGATCACCTGGTCGCCGGCCGCGAGGGCTTCCGTGATCTCGGAGCGCAGCCTTTCGGAGAAGTGGACCTCGCCGGGCCGACGCGACAGCCCTTCCTGCCGCAGGTCCACCAGGATGCCCTCGGGCAGCGCGCCCTGGCCGGCGCGCTCGGTCAGTTGTAGAAGCTCCAGCTTCCCGCGCTGCACGTTGTAGAGGCTTTCGAGGCTCGGGGTGGCCGAGACGAGCAGGGCCGCGGCGCCGGCGTCCCGGGCGCGGACCAGCGCCAGGTCGCGGGCGTGGTAGCGCGGCGTGAGCTCTTGCTTGTAGGCGGTGTCCTGCTCCTCGTCGATCACGATCAGGCCGAGATCCGGAACCGGCGCGAACAGGGCCGAGCGCGGACCGAGCACCACCCGCGCCTCGCCTTTGCGCACCCGCTCCCACTCCTGCTGGCGCTCCCCCGTGCCCAGGCCCGAATGGAGGATCGCCAGCTCCGGACCGAACCGCTGCTCGACCGCCCGAGCCAGCGCGGGCACCAGCGCGATCTCCGGCACCAGGAGGACCGCCGCCCGTCCGCGGGCCAGCGCCGCCTCGGCCGCCCGCAGATAGACCTCGGTCTTGCCCGAGCCGGTCATCCCCTGGAGGAGCAGCGGCGCGAACTCCTTGCGGTCGAGCACCTCGGTCAACCGGCGCAACGCAACATCCTGGTCGGGACGCAGATGGATCTCCGCGGATTCCATGGGCGCGAGGCGGTGGCGGTCGAGGGAGAGCCGCTCCACCTGGGTGAACTGGCGCAGGATGCCGAGGGAGACCAGGCGCTTCACCACCGCAGGAGTGCAGCCCACCGCCGCGGAGACCTCGGCCGTCGTGGCCGGCCTTCGGATCGCGGCCATGTACTCCACCACGGACCGGCCCGGGGCCGAGCGGCCGGCCGCGGCGAGATGGGTGGCGAGCCCGCCCGGCGCCAGCTCCACGGCCGAGACGTAGCGCGCCGACCGCGGGTTCTTCTCCTCCCCCGAGATCCTCCCCCGCTCCCCGAGCGACGCGAGGACCTCGCTGAGGTTCGCCAGCCCGACCCGTCCCTGCAGATCGGCCACGGACATCCGCCCGCCCTCCCGCAGCGCTTCGATCACCGCGGCCTCGGCCTCGCCCCGGGGAGGAGCCAGAGCGCCCGCATCCGTGAGCCACACCCGGCGGTCCCCCCAGGGAGGCAGATCCGAAGGAAGCATGGAGCGGAAGACCTCGCCGAGCGGAGCGAGGTAGTAGTCAGCCGTAAACCCGGCCAGCGCCATCAAGTCGGGAGGGAGGACCGGCTCGACGTCGAGGATCTCCTCGATCGGCCGGAGAGTCACCCCTTCGGGGCGGTCCTCATGGACCTTGACGATGATCCCCGTCAGCCGGCGCTTGCCGATCCGCACCCGGGCGCGAACCCCCGGCCGCGCAAGAGGGGCCAGGTTCGGAGGTACCTCATAGGTGAGCGGATCAGGGAGGGGAATGGGAAGGGCGATGTCGGCGAGGAGAGCGGTCACGGGATTGAAAGGACCCAAAGGACCTCAATGACCTCAAGGACACCAAGGACAAACTATCCCCGAAGTCCTTTAAGTCCTTTAAATCCTTTACGTCCTTTAGGTCCTTTCCGGAAGCCGGCACCGCTCGCACTTCCCCGCCACCACCCGCCCCCGCGGCACGTGCACCCCGCACCCCGAGCACCGCAGCAGTTTTTCAGGAGGGGCGGGCGACTTCCCGGCCCCCAGCGACCGCTTCAGCCGGGCCCATCCGGTCTCCAGAAACATCCAGAGGACCACGGCGAGCGCCGCCAGGGCGAGGAGGCGCGTCATGGATCAGGCGGCGTTCCGCTGCTCTTCGACCGCCGCGGCCAGGCGCTGGACGTCCGGGTTGTTCGGCTGCACCCGCTGCAGCTCCGCCAGGACCTTCCTGGCCTCCTCGAACTCCTTCTTGCTGAAGGCCAGCACCACCACCTGGTTGTAGAGCGACTGCCAGTGGTCGGGCGCGATTCCCTGGACGCGGCGGAAGATCTCCAGCGCCTGGTCGAACTCGCCCAGCTCCTGGTAGGAGACGCCCAGGTCGGAAAGGATGTTGGGCAGGTTGGGATCTCCCGGCCGCAGCCCGACGTAGCGGGTGTAGAGGTCGCGCGCCTGCATCCAGAGCGGACGGGAGCCGGCCGGGTTCGGGACCTGCTGCGCGAGGTCATAGCTCGCGTGGGCGAGGGCCAGGATCACGTCGGGGTTGTCCGGATCCGCCTGGAGCTGCTGCTGGAGCTGCTCGACACGGTTCATGTCCTCCTGCACTTCCGCGGGGATGCCCGAGGAGGTGGGGCCCTGGCTCGGCACGCCGCCGGACGGCGGCGCCCCGGGTGCGGCCGTCGCGGTCTGGCCTGGAATGGCCCGCGGCGGCTGGCGCATCGTCACCTTCTCGAACATCAGCCACGCGGTCACGAAGCCGAGCATCAGCCCGAAGGCCGCGAAGATCAGGTTGTCCTTGGTCACGGTGTCTCGTTTCCGGCGCCGTTCCGCACGGCGCTCCAGTCTCCCTGGGCGGGCTGGCCGCTCGCCAGGTCCTGGGCGGTCCACGAGCCGCTCATACGTCCGGTCGCGAGATCCACCGAGCCCAGGTAGACGCTGTCGAACCCGCGGGTGGCATCGACGCGCTCCAGCCGCAGGCGATTGTCCGTATAAGTCCCGCGGAACGATCCCGCGGTTCCCCCATTCATCTGGTAGCTTCCCGACACCAGGGTGCCGTTCAGGGTCAGCGCCCAGGTGCCGGTCTGGTTCTGCGGCCGGACCGTCACCTGCCAGGTGCCCGAAACCGGGTCCGTGGGCGTGCCGGGCCGGCCCGCCTCCCCTTCCAGGAAACCGATCCGCCGCAGCCGGTCTTCCAGCCGCTGGATCTGCCACTCCACCCGGTCGGCCGCGATCTGCGACGCGGCGCGGGCCGAGGAGAGATCCATGTGGACGCCCTCCAGTGTTCCCAGGGCCACCGAGCTGGCCGCGAGCACCTGGTCCAGCCGCCCGGTGACCGTCGTCAACTGGTCGCGGGTGCGCACCTCCAGGGCCCGGGCCTCGCGGTAGGCGGCGAGGTCGAGGGACAGGAGCTTGCGCTCCAGGCGCAGGTCGGTCTCGATCTGGGCCGAGGCAGCGTTGCGGGTGGTGGCGGTTTCCTGGGCCGGAGCTAAAGCCGCGGCCAGAAGGATGAGCAGGAGGCAGACGAGGAGCCAGGCGGCCGGTCGGCGATTCATGGACGGCATTGTATCGACAGGGGAGGAGAAAGAAAAAGGCCGCCCCTCGGGGCGGCCTCCGAAAAGCACGCTGGTCAGGTTGCGGGTCAGCTCGCCTTGGCGCGCTGCCGCTTCTCCAGGCTGGAGCTCAGCGCGCGCTCGACAAGGTCCTCCGACTCCCGCTCGGGGATGTTCTTGACGTGCGCGACTTCGCTGACGATGAAGTACTTGGCACGCTCGTACATCTTCTTCTCGCGGAAGGAGAGGCTCTTGCGCTGACTCACGAGACGCAGGTTCTTGAGCACCTCGGCGACCTCCACAAGCTGCCCTGTCTTCATCTTGTCCAGGTTCTGCTTGTAGCGGCCTTTCCAATCCTTGTAGGTGTCGATGTTCCCGTCTTCGAGGATATCGAAGAGGGCACGAACATCGCGCTGCTGGCACAGCGGGCGCAGCCCCACCAGCTCGAGGTTCGTTTTCGGCACCATGACTCGGGAGTTGTTGCCAAGGAGCTTGAGGTGATAGTAGACCTGCGCCACCCCATCTATCTGTCCGGGCTCGATCTTCTCGACCAGACTGACGCCGTGGTTGGGGTAAACCACTTTTTGACCGACTTTGAATGTCACGTCATCGACCCCCTTGACTTGGGTGAACCAGGAAGGTGGAGCTGTGGATTAAGGCAGTAAGTCGCTGAAGAACATCCGCTTACGCCAGGGGATTTATAACATCCGGACGGGCTTTTCGTCAACCCTTGTTATCAAACGGCCGTTTGAGTGTGCCAGGTTGACACCCGCGCCGGGACTCCCTAGGATACCCTTTTCCCACCCCGTGCCGGAGTGGCGGAATGGCAGACGCAGGGGACTCAAAATCCCCCGCCCCTTGCGGGCGTGTGGGTTCGACTCCCACCTCCGGCACCAAGGCTCACAACACCCCAGGAAGACAAAGACACCAGGGACGACCAAGGACGGCCCCCTGCCCGGGCGTGTCCTCGAAATCCCTGGTGTCCTTGCTGTCCTTCGCTTGTCCGGCTCAGAGCTCGCAGCTGGCCTCGGACTCCGCGATGCAGAGATCGGTGCCGCTGTCGCCATTCGCGTTGTCGCTGCCGCCGTCACCGAACAGGCAGTCGTTGCCGGAACCGCCGAAGATCGTGTCGTTGCCGTCACCGCCATAGATGGTGTCGTCGCCGGCCTCGCCGGAGAGGGTGTCGGCGCCGCCAAACCCGTTGATGCACTCGTGGTCCGAGTTGCCGGTCAACGTGTCGCCGCTGCCCCCTCCATTGATGACCGAGGTGCAGGCGACCGCGGGGCAACTTGGGTCGTCTGGGCAGTCCAGGCTTCCGATACATCTGCCTATCTCTTCACAGGTGAAAGTCTCGATCCCCTGCATAGGAGTGCCGACGGCGCAGGTGTCGCTGCAATCCGAAGCGCAGTGGCAGGCCCAGGGGCAAGTGTTTATGGCTGCAGCCGGGGAGGCCGCCAGAATCAACACCACCACTCCCAGGGCGAACACCGAAGCGATACCAGCTCTTCTCATGGGTCTTCTCCTATGGTGATGAAATCGTGTTCAGGAACAAGTCAACTCGCAGCTGGTACCCAGCTCGTCGCAGCAGTCAGTGCCCGGGCCGCCGTCCAGCATGTCGCCGCCACC
>DASUNJ010000569.1:0-3281 GCA_036277235.1 Thermoanaerobaculia bacterium
GGGCGATCGGGGCGATCAAGGCTCAGTCCTCCAGCACCTTGGCGTACTCGCGGATCTTCATAGCGGTGACGGTGCCTACCTGTTGCAGCCTTTCCAGGAGGCGGAGGAAGAAAAAGATCAGCGCGGCATCGGGCGTGCTCAAATCGAGCTGAGGCGGAGCGCTCTCCGGATACTTTACCTCGAAGCTTCCGTGGGTCAGGGCACAGACGAGGTCGAGCCGCTGATGGGTCGAGAGGTCTCCTAGCGATTCGATCAGGGGGGCTCCGAACGGCGGGCTCCACTGGCTTTTAAAGCAGAGCAGACCCGAGAGGATCGGAATCGGCTCGCGCGGCTCCATCTTTCCGCCGGCCCAGACGACCGAGTCGCTGGTGCGGTACAGGTTGCGGACGGATGCGGCTTTCTCTCCGGCGGCACGGACGGTGCTCCTGTCGAGGTTTTGCTTCACCTCGAAGACGGCGTAGACACTCTCGGCGGGGATGTACAGGGCGCTATCCTGGTTGAACCAGAAGGGGGAGAACTGCTGGTCGTGAATAACCAGGTCGAGTTGCTGGCTCTCCTGGCCCAGCGAATCGATCACGAAGGCCTTGGCGACGCAGTAGCGCTTGGGAAGATAGTCGGAGAGCATCTGGCGCCAGCCCTCTTCGCTCGCCGCTCCCTTTTCACCCTCGTGGTGGATCAGCCGATCCCCTTTCAAGCGGTGCTCCAGGGTTTCCTGGAGCCGCAGGAACCGCTCGCGGAGAACGCGCCTGGGTGGCGGGATCATTTCGCAATCTCCAATTTCGGCACACCCAAGATCCGTGCGCTGTCTTTGACCACCTCGACGTCGGCGCGCACACCCTTGGGGTTCTTCTTCAGAATGTCGCGCACCTCGATATCGAGATCTTCCGGACGGCAGGTAGCCACCGCCTTGTTGCTGCGAAAGGCGGTTACGGTGCCTCGATCCAGCTTGAGCAGAATGTTGCTCAGAACGGGATTTTTCTGCACGGGCTTCGGCGTTCCTAGAAGCTCTTTCTCCTTGGGCCCACCAGGGTCGGCTGCGGTCGTCCCTCCGGGTTGCTGATCCGCGGGCACGCGCCGTACCAGCAGAAGGCGAGCTGTCCAGCCGAGGAGGCTCTTTAGTTCCGGATCGGTCAGGTTCTCGTCCAACACGCGAGCTACTTCGATCGCTGCTGTTCTGACCTGCTCGCCATACCCTCCGCCCCGTTTAAGATGCCCGCCGCTTCCTTTCGCGATCAGGTCGACCGTGCGCCGGAGCCGGCCCTGATCGGGCTTGGGATCGTTCAGGAAGTCCGAGGTGATGCCCAGGAGGATGTTCCTCTTGACAGGTGTCGGACCGGAGGTGAGCGATAGGGCAAGTTGCTCTGCCCTTCTCACAATGTCTGCGGATTGCTCGGCCATGGCAAGCACCTTTTCAGGAGGTCGGTGTTCCAAGTGTGGCAGCAAGCTTTTCGAGCCCTGTCCAGAACTTCACGGCCCATTCACTGTTCCTGGCTTCGGCGATGCAACCCGCGATCTCCTTCTGAAGATCCTCCTCCTGCAGAGTCCTGCGCCGGGGTGCGACGAGATGCAGAGAGCGAGGACGCACCAGGACAGCCCCCTTGCCGTCGTATTTCACTCCACCGAGTCGCAGCGCAAACCGGGTCTTGTCATCCGCGCCAAGCCCCAAGCAGAGGAGGAGCCGGCCCAGTTCTTCCCGGCTCACATTCCGGAAATTGAGCCGGGTTTCGAGCTCTCCTGAAAAGACCTCTCGGGACAGTTCCTTGGAGCGTTTCGTCCAGACCCGACGGTCGCGATCAAACTGCTCAGATTCCCGCAGATCGTACAGGCGGAACTCCCCATGAGTCCGTTCCGCACGAGGAAGCCAGGGAATCGGGACCTTTGCCACCTTCACTTGCACCGATCCGGGACTCGAAGGCTTGGCGTCACCGAAGCCCGCTCTTCCGCTCCAACTCATCAGGCCAAAAAGCGAGCAGGCTTCGCAGCAGTTCCACTTGTCGCACGCCGCGGACCTGGGACCGAACGGGTTGCAGGAGAAGGAGAGAAGCTCGAAGATCGTCCGCACCGCTCCCTTGATACCGCTCCCGGGGATCACGGGGGTTCCCGCCGCCCTCGCCACCTGCTGAGCGACTACCTCGCCGCCGTCTCCGCGGGTAAGGGAAAGTTGGCCCGTCCCCGGTGAGACGAACTGACCTGGCGGCGTCTCCAAAGTGAGCATGAGATTGCCGGTCCAGCGATTGGAGAGCCACCTATCGTGCGGCACAGGCTCCTGCCGGATGACCGCTCCCTCGGGACGAGACAATGCGTGGTTTGCCATGCTCAGGGATTCCTATCCAGATACCGGCGCAAAGGGCCGTTGATCAGAGATGAAGTGAGCTCCGGAACCGCATTCCCCTTGTACTTCAGGGCTCGAAAAAGACCTCGCTGCTCTTCCTCTCCATCCGGCGGAGCCTGCACAAATTCGCCGGGTTCCAGCCGGTAAGGATTGCCGTCGCCGTCCGCGGGCCGGGCGCCCGTGATCCTGCCGGCTTCCTGATTCAGAAAGCCGAGTTCCACCGACCAGTCTTTGAGCCGAACCGTCCCCATGCCCCGAGCCTTGCCGCCTCCGATCGCCACGATTCCTCCGTCGACATCCTGCAAGGCTGCGAGGATCAGCCCCAGTTGCCAGAGGGCGAAGCTCTCGCCGCTGATCTGCGCGCGGAACCCTCCGGAGACGACGACCTCCATGTCGTACAAGACACCCTGGGCTGCGGCCTGCGACTTGCGATCGATCCCCACTCCGGTCCTTACCTCGGTCCGATTGGTGATCTCTTCGAGCCCTTCAGCCGGGTACGCATCGCCGATCCGGAAGCGGCCGGCGAGCTTGAGAGAGCCGAATGTAAAGCAGGCTGGGCACTGGCCATTGTGAGGATATTGATTGGGCGCGGGCTCCCGCGTATCTCGCCTTCCGCAGATGGCATTGTCTCGTGTCTGGGTCGGATCGCACGCATAGCGCCCGGAGGAGCGCAGGACCCTTTCACAATGGGCGCGCAGGACACCCTTGAGGCCTGAGCCTGCCAGGAAGACCGTGCTCCGACCATTCCGATGGGTGCGGTGGAACGCCATGTCCGCGATTCCGGGATCGATTCCCACGGACTGAGCCCGAACCATCAGGGGGCCATCCGGCACGAGAGTGACTCCGATCTTTGCCGTGTTCTGCATGGTTTGAAACATGACGCAATCCTCTCCGCCGGGTCAGGCCTGGTTCACGGAGGCAGCCGCTGCCGCCAATGGGGGCAAGGTAG
>DASUNJ010000570.1:0-25808 GCA_036277235.1 Thermoanaerobaculia bacterium
CGTGCCGTGCAGCTCGTCGGCCAGGATGCGGGTCAGGCCGTTCAGCGCGAGCTTGGAGACGCGGTAGCTCGCGTAGCCGCCCATCATCTCGGACATGGCGCCCAGGCCGCTCGAAACGTTGACGATGCGGCCATAGCGGCGCTTCTTCATCATGGGAACGACTGCCTGGGAGAGCGCCCAGGGGCCCACCACGTTGACCTCCAGGGAGTCGCGGACCGCATCCAGGGGGACGGTCAGACCGCCGAAGTGGCGATCGAGAAAAACCCCGGCGTTGTTGATCAGGACGTCGACGCCGCCGAGCGCCCGCTCCAGGAATTCGGCCAGCCGCTCGACGTCGGCCGGCACCGTGACGTCCAGAGGAAAAGGGACCACGTCCCCTTCCAAGCCGGATGCAGCCTCCCTGGCCTTCTCCTCGACGCGCGCCGTCAGCACCACCTTCAGCTCCAGGCGGGCGAGCTGCCGGCAGATCTCCAGACCGATTCCACGATTGCCGCCGGTGACGACGGCGATCCGCTGCTCATCCATGCGGTACGACCTCCGGCCCTTATTCTAAGGGTTAGAGGACGACCTCGTAACCTTCGAACACGGGGTGACCCGCGAGCGTCCCCTGCGGGGAGCGGGCGTCGCCGTGGGCTTTGCGGAAGGCTTCCGACTCGGTCCAGGCGACGAAGGCCTGGCGCGAAGCCCAGATCGAGTGCGAGAGAAAGGTCGTGATCCCTTCGCGGGTCTCGCCCCGAAGGAGATGGAACTCCTTGAAGCCGGGGACCTGATCGAGATAGGAGTCCCGCTTGCGCCAGATCTCCTCGAAGACCTCCTCGCGGCCGGCGTTGACGTGGAAACGGTTCATCGCGATGTACATCAGGCCAGCAATCCTTTCGCGGTCAGCCATTCCTTGTTGAGCTTGGAGAGATAGCGCTCGCCCGAATCGGGGAAGAGGGTGACCACGAGGCCGTCCTCCCCCAAACCACTCGCCACCTGCCTCGCTCCCGCCGCGGCGGCGCCCCCGACGATCCGGTGAAGATCGACTCCTTCTTCGCCAGCTCCAGGGTGGCTTGGTAAGCGGTCTTGTCGTCGATCGTGACGATGCCGTCGATGTAGTCCCACCAGACCGCCGAGGGCATGAAGTCCTCGCCGATGCCGTCGATCAGGTATTGATGGATCTGCTCCTCGGGCGGCAGCTCCCGGTGCTCGAAGTAGTAGGCGTAGACGCTGCCGACGGTGTCCACCCCGATCACCTGCACGTCCGGATTCTGCTCCTTGAGGTACTTGGCCGCGCCGCTGATCGTGCCGCCGGTGCCGACTCCGACCACCCAGTGGGTGACCTTGCCGTCGGTCTGGCGCCAGATCTCCGGGCCGGTGGTGCGGTAGTGCGCCTCGGGATTGGCCTGGTTGTAATACTGGTACGGCAGGTAGGCTCCCTCCTCGTCGCGCAGGCGCTCGGCCACTTTGTAATAGGAGCGCGGATCGTCCGCCGCCACATTCGTCGGGCAGGTGAGCACGCGGGCGCCCATGGCTTCCAGCAGCGCAATCTTCTCTTTCGGGATCTTGTCCGCCGCGGTGCAGACCAGCTTGTAGCCGCGCAGGTTCGCGGCCATGGCCAGGCCCATGCCGGTGTTGCCCGAGGTGGGCTCGACGATGGTGCCCCCCGGCTTGAGCTGGCCCGAGCGCTCGCCCGCCTCGATCATGGCAATGCCGATGCGGTCTTTCACGCTGCCGCCGGGGTTGAAGTACTCGACCTTGCCGGCCAGGGTGGCCGGCCCGGGAAAGAAACGGCCCAGGCGCACGAGCGGCGTGTTGCCGAGGGTCTCCAGGATGTCGTTGTAGATTTCCATTCAGTCCGTCTCCAGGAACAGCTCCGCCAGCTTCTGGGCTTCACCCTCGGCATAGCGCGCTCCGCTCAGGTTCGCGAGGATCGCCACCGCGATCTTCTGGTCGGGGTAAAGCAGGAGGAAGGCCCTCCCGCCGTCGATGGCGCCGCCGTGGTGCAGGAATCTCCGGCCGGCGCCGTCCTTGCCGATCCGCCAGCCGATGCCGACTCCGGTCTCCTCCCCCGCCGCTGTCCGCTGCGAGGTGAAGAGCAGGCTCCGCGTCTCGGGCTTGAGAAAGCCGTCGCGCAGGTGGGCCGACCCGAAGCGCACCAGGTCGCTGGCGGTCGAGAGAAATCCGGCCGACGGCCACTTGTAGCTGCTGTCGATCGCCCCCTCGTTGGCCAGGGTGCCGTCGGCTTCCTTCCGATAGAAGCGGACGCGGCGCTCCAGGATCCGCTCCGGATAGTCCAGCGCCGTGCTCTTCAGGCCCAGCGGCTGGATGACCAGCTCGTCCACGGCTCCCCCGAAATCCTTGCCGGCCGCGCCCTCGACGACGGCTCCGAAAAGGTTGTAGCCGTAGCTGGAGTAGAGGTAGGCCGAGCCGGGAGCGTGGACCAGGGGATCGTTCTGGAAGATCCCGAGCCCTTCGGTAAGCCGCTCATAGCGCCGTACGGGCAGCGAGAAGTCCTGCAGGTTGTAGTGGCGGATGCCCGCGAGATGACCGGCGAGCTGGCGCGGGGTGATCGGCTGTTCCTTGGCCGGGAAGGAGGGGACGTAGCGCTGCACGGGCGCGTCGAGGTCGAGCTTCCCGGCCTCTACCAGCTTCGCCGCCGCAGCGACCGTGATCAGCTTGGAGATGCTCCCCAGGCGGAAGCGGCTCTCGGGCGAGACCGGCACCTGATTCTCCGCGTCGGCCAGGCCGAAGCCTTCGGCCCAGACGATCTTGCCGTCGACGGCTACGGCGGCCGAAAGCCCGGGGCTGCCGGTCTGGACCCGGAGCTCCTCCATCATGGCCCGGGCTTTCTCGGACGCCGGAGGGGCCTGGGCCTGGAGGAGGACCGCGCAGGCCAGCAGCAGGATCCCTCTGTGGGACTTGTTGATCGCTCTCATGGTGGTTCGGGGACGCGCCTGGCAGGCGGGCGGCGGGGATGCTAGCACACCGGGATCAATCCCCCTCGTAATCCCAGAAGTAGTCCTTGTTGGTGAGGACGACCTCCTCCTCCCGCTTTTCGTCGTCCGCCGCGACGGCTCCGTCCTCGGGGACCAGCTCGCCGCGGATGACCGCGAGCTGCTCCACCAGGTCCTCGGTCTCGCGCTCCCAGGCCTCCGGCGTCCCGAACTGCGGCCAGGCGGCCGGGAAGGCCGGATCGTGCCAGCGCTTGGCGAGCCAGGTGGCGTAGTGGACGATGCGCAGGCCGCGGAGCGCCTCGATCAGGCCCAGCGTGCCGCGGTCGAAGGCCCGGAACTGCTCGTAACCTTCCAGGAACAGCTCCCTCTGCCGCAGCGCCCAATCGTCGCGGCCGGGGAGGGCGAGCCAGAGGTCCTGAACCGCGGGGCCGATCACCATGTCGTCGAAGTCGAGGACGCGGAGAAGGCCGTCCCGGAACAGGATGTTCCCCAAGTGAAGATCGCCGTGGAGACGGTGGACCGGCACCCCCTCCATCAGCCGGTCGGCCACGTCGGCGATGGCGAAAGCCGTGTCCATGTAGAGGTTGCTGACATGGCGCGGCAGCACGTCGTGCTCCGTGAGCCAATCCAGGTTTTCACGGACGTAGGTATCCGCATTCAGGCGCAGGCGGTGCTCGGCCGGACGGCGGACGGCCACGTTGTGCATCCGCCCCACCAGCATGCCCAGGCGGCGGACGGTTTCGTCGCCCAGCTCGTCGGGGGCCCGGCCGCCGCTGCGGTCCGAGAGGGCGTACCAGATGCCGTCGATCTGCCGCAGGGTGCCCCCTCCGGGAAACGGCCGCATGGTGCAGACCGGGAGCTCGTCGGCGGCGAGATCGTCCAGGAACCGATGCTCCTCCAAGATCTGCTCCTCGCTCCAGCGGCCCGGACGGTAGAACTTGGCAACGACCCGGCTGCGGTCGGCCAGCTCGACCTCGTAGACCCGGTTCTCGAAGGAGTTCAAGGTGTAGCAGACAGGATTGCAGCTCAGGCCTCCGGCTTCCACGGCCGCGAGCACCTTCTCGGGCGTGAGGGACAGGAACAGGCCGGTAGTCTCATCGTGCTTCATGGGGTCCAGGGTAACATGCGCCAGGGATGCGACTCGCCGACCTCGTCACCACCTCCCGCAGCACTTCGGAGACCCGTTCCCGCCTGGCGAAAACCGCGGCCCTGGCCGGTCTCCTGCGGCGTCTCGGACCCGAGGAGATCGATCCCGCCGTGGCCTGGCTTTCCGGCCATCTGCGGCAGGGACGGATCGGATTGGGGCCGGCCGCGATCCGGGACGCCTCTCCGGGAACGGCTGCTCCCGAGCCGACTCTCACCCTCGGCGAGGTGGACGCCACCTTCGACCGCATCGCCAGCGTAAGCGGCTCGGGCTCGACGGCCGACCGGGCGCGGCTCCTCTCCGGCCTTCTCTCCCGGGCCACGGCCGAGGAGCAGGACTTCCTGAAACGCCTGATCTACGGAGAGCTGCGCCAGGGAGCGCTCGTCGCGCAGATGGCCGAGGCGCTGGCTGCCGCGGCGGATGTGCCCGCCGACGAGGTCCGGCGGGCTCTGATGCTCGCCGGCGAGCTGCCCTCCGTCGCGAAGGCAGTCCTTCTCGAAGGCCGGGCCGGGCTCGCGCGGTTCCGCCTGGAGCTCTTCCGGCCGCTGCAGCCCATGCTGGCCCAGCCCGCCGGGGACGTGTCCGAAGCCCTGGAACGGCTCGGCGAAGCGGCCCTGGAGCTCAAGCTCGACGGCGCGCGGGTCCAGGTCCACAAGGCCGGGGGCGACGTCCGGGTCTACTCGCGGCGCGGCAACGAGGTGACCCAGGCCGTGCCCGAGCTGATCGAGGCCGTCCAGGCGATGCCGGCGCGGCAGATCCTCCTGGACGGCGAGGTGATCGCCCTCCGTCCGGACGCCACGCCCCATCCCTTCCAGGTCACCATGCGCCGCTTCGGCCGCAAGCTCGACGTCCCCCGCATGCGGGAGGGGCTGCCGCTGACCCCGTTCTTCTTCGACATCCTCCATCTGGACGGGACCGACCTGATCGACCGCCCCGCGGGCGAGCGCTTCGCCGCACTGGGGGAGGCGGTCCAGAGCCTGGCCGTGCCGCGCATCGTGACCGCGGATTCCGAGGAGGCGGACGCCTTCTTCGAGGAGGCTTTGCGCCGGGGACATGAAGGGATCATGGCCAAGGCGGTCGATGCCCCCTACGAAGCAGGACGGAGAGGCTCCTCCTGGCTCAAGGTCAAGCCCGCGCACACGCTCGACCTCGTCATCCTCGCCGCCGAGTGGGGCAGCGGGCGGAGGCAGGGCTGGCTCTCCAACCTCCACCTCGGAGCGAGAGACCCGGTCAACGGCGGTTTCGTCATGCTCGGTAAAACTTTCAAGGGCCTCACCGACGAGATGCTGACCTGGCAGACGAAACGCTTCCAGGAGCTGGCACTGGGCACGACCGACGGCTGGGTCGTCCACCTGCGTCCCGAGCTGGTGGTGGAAATCGCCTTCAGCGACGTCCAGGAGAGCCCCCACTACCCCGGAGGCATGGCCCTCCGCTTCGCCCGCGTCAAGCGCTACCGCGAGGACAAGACTGCGGCGGAGGCGGATACGGTCGAGACGGTACGGAAGATCTTCGGGATGGGGCGGTAGTAGGGATCTTTTCGTGTACAATCAGGCCATGGCAAAGGTAGACAAGATCCACGTCACCCAGGCGTCTGCAAGCGAGATCCGCGCCGCTCTCGGCATAACGCCTGCGGACAAGAAGGTTGCCGCCAAGGCCATGGCTGCTGCGAAAAAGCCTGCGGCCGCGCACCGCGTGACTGTTGCGCAGAAGCCCAAAGCCGCTCGCGCAAGCGCCGCAAAGCGCGTCCATGCCCGATAATCCGCCAGATCCTCAGGCAGTCTTTCTCAACACTCCTTACGACCGGGCCTCGCTGGTCGAGGCTGCCACTCGGCACGCCGTCGACAGGGGTTTCATCCCCGCCTGACTCCGCAGCGCCCGCATTAACCTTTACTGCGAGGACAAGACTGCGGCGGTGGCGGACACGGTCGAGACGGTACGGAAGATCTTCGAGACGGGACGGTAGCCTTCCGATTCGGAGCATCCGGAGGTCCGGCGGGTGCCGAGCGCGGCAAAGATGCTCCGAATCGACCGTGAGCCGCCTCCGCTCACGCCCGGGATGCTGCGACTCGGGCGTGAGTCGCAGCGGCTGGACCCTGAGTCGCAGCCGATCGACCCCGAGTCGCAGCATACCGGCCTCGATTCGGAGCATATTTGCAGCATGCAGCGCTCGCCGAGCCTCGATTAGGAGCATACCGGCCTCAGGAGGCTGCCACGGCATGTAGGGGTGCTGCAAAAGACGGACATTTTCCTGCCGCGGAAGCCCGGGATGTTGCGACTCGGAGGTGAGTCGCAACAACCGCCGGGAGGCAGGGCAGAGGTATCATCGAGGAGCGACGCTGGCGCGCAAGGGATATCGAGATGACCCTGCAACTATCCATTGATGACCGAATCGTCCTAGGAGCCAGGAAGGTGGCCGAGAGCATGGGAACGAGCATCGACCAGCTCGTTCGCGACTACCTGGAGCGGCTCACGTCCCAGCAAGACCTCGATCAAGAGATGGAGGAGCTACGCCGCCTTTCAGGCCTGGGGGACTCCCGCGGGTGGAAGTTCAATCGGGACGAGATCCATGAGCGGCGATAGGGGTTAGAAGCTATGCCCCTTCCCCCGGCTTGTGTGCCAGACCGCGAGCACCTCAACGATTTCCATCGTGGGGAAAGCCTGATAATAAAGGTAGTACCGGATCCGCCCCAAGAGCACACGGCGGACTCCCCTGAGACTAGGGTGCGCCACAGGCTCCCCGACGGATGGAAGCGCCCGGACCAGGTCAAAGGCCCGCTCGATCTCTTCGGAAAAGGCTTGAGGAGCTTTCGGGCGGTTCTCCAGCCACCAATCCGCGGCGACGCGGATCTGGGACTCCGCCCTGCGTGAGACCCGCAGACGGTAGCTCAACCTAGCCGGGACCGGAGCTCGCGAACCAGATCATCGCCGTCCACGTACTCCCCGCGCCGAATCTCCTCCGAAGCAGCCAGGAGCTCTTCTTCTTCGGCTGGGGTCAACCGAACCAACCCGCCGGGTTCCGCGGCGACAATCATCACCCGCGCCCCTTCGCTCAGAGCCTCAGGGGGAACCTCGATCCTGCCGTTGACGACGGTGCCTGTCATGACTTTCATGGGATCCCCATTCTAGCAAGGGTAGAATCGTCCCACCATGGCCACCGAGCCCCACCCCGAGTTCACCGAGCTCGCGCAGTTCGACATCGACGAGCGGTCGGTGCGGATGCTCGAGCGCGGGTATTGCCTGGAAAACGACGTGGTCGTGCTCGGGGTGGTCGACCGGACCAATCGCGAGCCGGTGACGGTGGGGATGCTCGATCCCTCGCGCCGGGCGCTCGTCCACGAGGTGTCGCGGACTCTCGGCAGGCCGGTCAAGGCGGTGCGGCTCAACGCCTGGGAGATCCGCCGCGCTCTCGACCAGGGGCATGGCATTGCCGAGGAGGACCGCTCGCGCCTCACCCTCCGGCCCATCCGCGACATCTCCTTCGAGCGCGAAGGGGAAGTTCCGGAGATCCTCGACGAGATCCTCGGCCGCGCCGTCGAGCTGGGGGCGAGCGATGTCCACGTCGAGACCTATGAAGAGGACGTGGACGTCCGCTTCCGGATCGACGGTGTGCTGCGCCAGGTCGCCACGCCGCTCTCCCGCGAGAACATCCAGGGGGTGGTCAACCGGCTCAAGGTCCTCTCCGGGCTCGACCTGGCCGAGCGGCGCCGGGCCCAGGACGGCCGCATCCAGGCCACGTTCCAGATGTCCCGCCACGATTGCCGGGAGGTAGACTTCCGCCTCTCCGTCGTCCCCGGACCGTTCGGGGAGGACGCCGTCCTCCGCATCCTGGACAGCGCCGCGCCCCTCCCCCTGGAGAAGCTCGGCCTGGACGACGCCGAGCTCGCCACCTTCGAGCGCCTGATCGAGAACCCCGAGGGGCTCCTCCTGGTCACCGGCCCAACCGGCAGCGGCAAGACCACCACCCTCTACGCCGCCCTCCACCGGATCAACTCGCCGGAGAACAAGATCCTCACGGTGGAAGATCCGATCGAGTACCACTTCCCCAAGACCAACCAGAAGCAGGTCTCGGGCAACATGGGCTTCGCCGACTACGCCCGGGCGTTCATGCGCCAGAACCCGGACATCATCCTGATCGGCGAGGTGCGCGACGAGGACACCGCGAGCGCCGCCGTGCGCGCCTCCCAGACCGGCCACCTGGTCCTCTCGACCCTGCACACTACCGACTCCGTGCGCACCATCTCCCGCCTGCTGACCCTGGGGGTCGACCCGGGGATGATCGCGGGTTGCCTGCTCGGCGCCTTGTCGCAGAGGCTGGTGCGCAAGCTCTGCCCTCAATGCCGCGTGGAAGCCGAGCCCGGTTCCCGCGAGGCGCAGCGGCTGGGATTGTCCGACGGACCTTTCTACCGACCCCAGCCGGCCCCGGACTGCCCCGTCTGCGGCGGCGCCGGCTACAAGGGGAGGATCGGGATCTACGAGCTGTTCGTGCTCGACTCCGAGCTGGCCGACCTGGTGGCCGAGAAGGCGCCCGTGCACCAGATCCGCTCCGCCGCCCTGGGCAAGGGGATGAAGACCCTGTTCGACGACGCGGCCCGCAAGGCCCGGCTCGGGCTCACCTCCCTGGAAGAGATCCTGCGGACGGTCCCCTATCGCATCCTGGAGGGCAAGTGAGAGTCCTCACGCCCCAGATCATGAACCAGCTCTTCGAGGTGACCGATGCCCTGGAGCTGAGCCGGGAGGCGATCCAGGTCCCGCTCGTGCTCGACGGAGAAGGGAAGGTCCAGCGCCTGAAGAGCGGCAAGATCGAGATCACGCTGCCGGACACGGATGACCTGGGGCCGTTTCTCGCCTTGCTTCCGGACCGGCTGCGCCAGCCTGGCACGTAGCAAGCTACACTACAGTCATCCATGAAGCCCGCCCTGAGCGCCTCCACGCTCGCGGGGGCCGTGCCTCCGGAGAGCGGGCGGCAGGAGCCTCCATCCGCGTTGCCGACGCTCACCGTCCTCGGACACCCCGACCTGTCCCGGATCGGGGACCGGGCGTTCCTCGGTGCCCTGACTCGCGGCCGGGAGGCCTGGCTCTCCCGCGACCGTCCCGATTTCAGCCCGCCGGGAGCCGCGGCGGGAGAGCCGCTCTCCGACCCCTTCCTCAGCCGCGCGCCATTGCGCTTCGAGCCCCTGGGCGATCTGGACGGTGGCTCCATCCGCCTCCACCTCGACGGCAGCCGCACCCGCGTGACCGTCGAGGGCGAGCCGGTGGCAGAGGCCCGGACCCTGTCCGCCGCGGAGCTCGCGGAGGGCGCGGTCCTCATCCTCTCCGAGCGGATCGTCCTGCTCCTCCAGCGCCGCCCGCCCCCGCTGGCCGGGACCGGGGAGCGTTTCGGCCTGATCGGCGAGAGCGCCGGGATCGAGGCCGTGCGCGGAGCCATCGAGCGCGTGGCTCCCTTTTCCACGGCGGTCCTGTTGCGCGGCGAGACCGGCACCGGCAAGGAGCTGGTCGCCCGCGCCCTGCACGAGCACAGCCCGCGGGCTTCCAGGCCGTTCGTCTCGGTCAATCTGGCCGCCGTGCCGCCGTCCCTCGCCGTGGCCGAGCTGTTCGGCTCCCGCAAGGGGTCCTACACCGGCTCGGTCCGCGACCAGCCGGGCTACTTCGCGCTCGCCGACGGGGGCACGCTCTATCTGGACGAAATCGGCGAGGCGCCGGCCGAGATCCAGGCGATGCTGCTGCGTGCTCTGGAGACCGGCGAGGTCGTGCCCGTCGGCGATGCGGCGCCGCACAAGGTGGACGTGCGCATCGTCTCGGCCACCGACACCGACCTCGAGACGGCCATCCGGCAAGGCACCTTCCGCTCGCCCCTGCTCCACAGGCTCTCGGGCTATCTGATCCGGCTGCCGCCGCTGCGGCAGCGCCGCGAGGACATAGGACGGCTGCTCGTCCATTTCCTCCGCCTGGAGCTGGAGCGGATCGGGGACACCCTGCCGCCGCGGGCGGCCCGGGAAGGGGAGCCGTGGCTCCCCGCCGGCCTCGTCGCCCGGCTCGCCCGCTACGCCTGGCCGGGCAACGTCCGACAGCTCCAGAACGCGGCCCGCCAGCTCGCCATCGACGGCCGCAGCCAGCCCGTCCTCCTGGACGTCCCGGGACTGGAGGACCTGATGCCCGGGGAGGAGCCCACTTACCCTTCGGCTCCTCCGGCGGCTCCGGCAGCTCCCGCGGGTGGGCGCCGCCGTCCGTCGGAGGTCTCCGAGGAGGAGCTCGTCGCGGCTTTGCGCTCCCATCGCTGGAACCTCAAGGCCGCGGCCCGCGGCCACCGACTCGATGACGGGGGCGCCGCCGGAGTCCTGCATGAACTCCACTTTGTCCGAATCGATTTGGAACAGGACGGTAAACGGCTGCGGGTCCTTGGCAATGACCTGGATGCCGGGCTCGAACTGCACCCCCGCTGGCGCCCGGGGGTAGTCGATGAGCGAGGGGTAGAGCGGCTTCGAGAGGTCGTTGTCCTTGAACTTGATTCCGGTGATCTCCAGGTCGGGAATCACCGGGTCTTCCTGATCCAGCAAAGCCGTCTCACTGCGGAGAGTCTCGATCATGGCGTTCTCCTTTTGTAAGGTCGTCGTCTCCCCCTGTAAGGGCAAGGGATGTGCCATGCCGCTCGCAGAGGGAGAGGGCAGAGGAGAGTGCCTCCGCCGTCGCGTCCGATCGAGGTTTCCGTCGTGTCGGCGCCACTTCCGTCGCGTCGGAGCAAAGACTGGGATAGAATCCGCCGCCGCCCGGTGTCAGACCCCGCCGGTCCCAAATCTTCGAAAACCAGGAGCAGCGCCATGGCCGAGCAATATATCTATGTGATGAAGGACCTCCGCAAGATGTACCCGCCCAACCGGGAGGTCCTCAAGGGAATCTGGCTGTCGTTCTTCCCCGGCGCCAAGATCGGCGTGCTGGGCCTGAACGGCTCCGGCAAGAGCACGCTGCTCAAGATCATGGCCGGCGAGGTCAAGGAGTTCGGCGGCGAGGCCTGGGCGGCCAAGGGCACGCGCGTCGGCTATCTGTCGCAGGAGCCGCGCCTCGATGCCAGCAAGAACGTCCTCGGCAACGTCGAGGAAGGGGTGGCCGAGATCCGCGCCCTGCTCGACAAGTACGACGCGATCAACGCCCGCTTCGGCGAGCCGATGTCCGACGACGAGATGGACAAGCTGATGGCCGAGCAGGGACGGGTCCAGGACCAGATCGACGCCGTCAACGCTTGGGAGATCGACCGCACCCTGGAGGTCGCCATGGACGCCCTCCGCCTGCCCCCTGCGGATGCCGACGTGGACAAGCTCTCGGGCGGCGAGCGCCGCCGCGTGGCGCTCTGCCGGCTGCTCCTCCAGAAGCCCGACCTTCTCCTCCTCGACGAGCCCACGAACCATCTGGACGCCGAGTCGGTGGCGTGGCTGGAGCGCTTCCTCGCCGAGTACCCGGGCACGGTGGTGGCCGTGACCCACGACCGCTACTTCCTCGACAACGTGGCGGGCTGGATCCTGGAGCTCGATCGCGGTCAAGGCATCCCCTGGAAGGGCAACTACTCTTCCTGGCTGGAGCAGAAGCGCGAGCGCCTGGAGCAGGAGGAGAAGTCCGAGTCGTCCCGGCGCCGCACCCTGGAGCGCGAGCTCGAGTGGGTGCGCATGTCCCCCCGCGCCCGCCAGGCCAAGGGCAAGGCCCGCCTCAACCATTACGAGCAGCTCCTCGCCGAGGACCGCGAGCACGAGAAGCGCGCCGAGAACAACGAGATCCACATCCCCTCCGGTCCCCGCCTGGGCGACCTGGTGGTGGAAACCAGGGGTCTGCGCAAGGGATATGGCGACAACCTGCTCATCGAGGACCTCTCCTTCGCCCTGCCGCCGGGCGGCATCGTGGGCGTGATCGGTCCGAACGGCGCCGGCAAGACGACCCTGTTCCGCATGATCGTCGGCCAGGAGCAGCCCGACGCGGGCACCCTCCGCCTGGGCGACACGGTAAAGATTGCCTACGTGGACCAGAGCCGCGAGTCGCTCCAGGGGGACATGATGGTCTGGGAGGCGATCTCGGACGGCAGGGATGTGGTGGTTCTCGGCAGCCGGGAGATCCCGGCCCGCTCCTATGCCGCGGCGTTCAACTTCAAGGGGGCGGACCAGCAGAAGCGGGTCAAGGACCTCTCCGGCGGCGAGCGCAACCGTGTCCATCTGGCCCGCACCCTGAAGGCCGGCGGCAATCTCCTTCTTCTCGACGAGCCGACCAACGACCTCGACGTGGACACCCTGCGCGCCCTCGAAGAGGCCCTGCTCGCCTTCGCCGGCTGCGCCGTGGTGATCAGCCACGACCGCTGGTTCCTGGACCGGATCGCCACGCACATCCTCGCCTTCGAGGGCAACTCGCAGGCGGTCTGGTTCGAGGGCAACTACCAGGCGTATGAAGAGGACCGCCGGCGCCGCCTGGGCGCCGAGGCCGACCAGCCGCATCGCATCAAGTACAAGCGCCTCACTCACGCTTGATTGCCGCTCCCCCTCCGATCAACCATTCCTCAACCGTGGCACCGTGCTTGCAATCTGTCTTTGGCGGGCATAGGCGGTGTTGGGGTGGAGGCTGACGACGTGCCGACTTGCTCCCCAGCCCCGCAGAGATTACAGAGTGGAGGCTCCCCTGAGAGGGCATCTCCAGAGAGCAAAAACCCCCCTTTGGGAACGGAGAGGAGCAACACCATGAAGAGAACGATACTTTCGATCCTGGCCATCTGCCTTCTGACAACCGGCGTCGCCTTCGCGCAGAGCGCGAACACGACCGCCCCGGGCCCCACGGTTCAGCGCGAGCCTGGCCTGACCAGCAACAACCTGCCCAACCCGGGCAACCCGCAGACCGACCTCAGCCAGCCGAACGAGCCGGCCCCGGTCGTCGGCACCGAGACCGAGGACGCCGAGGGCATGGACGTCGACATCGACACCGGCGATCGTGCCGAGGGCGCCGTTGACGTCGACGTGAGCACCACGGCCGATTCCGACACCGACGCCTCGGGCATCGACGAGACCGGCACCGGCCCGGCGACCGAGACCGGCAGCACCGACACCACCTACGACAACACTGGCACCGACACCGGCGCTCTTCCGGACACCGCGGGCGAGATGCCGCTGCTGATCCTGGCCGGCCTCCTGGCCCTGGCCTCGGCCTTCATGGTCCGGCTCGCCCGGCGCAACGCCTAAGGGCTGAGCACTTCCAAGAATGGCACGTCGAAGTCACCTGGCGCTTCCGTAGCGCCAGGTGACCGTTGTTTAGGGGCGATGTTTTAGAGGCCATGGAAATTTCTACCAAATCCCCTCACTCCCGATGGCTCTGGGCCGAACGGGCCCTGCTTGCGATCGGGATCGTCTGCCTGGGCATCTTCGCCTGGTCCTGGCTCGACGCCCGGTGGGTCGACATCCGGGAGACCCGGCGCCTGGAAGAGGCCCTGGCAGCGGCGCCGGCCGTCAAGAGCAAGGCCTCGGAGACGGATTCCTTCGCCTCCTTCGAAAAAGGCGCCGAGCAGGTCCAGAAGGAAGAGAAGAAGACAGAGCTGCCGCCGCCGGAGTCGGGAGAGCTGGTCGGCCGCCTCGCCATCCCGCGCCTCGGCATCACCGCCATCGTGCTGGAAGGGGTGGAAAAGAAGACTCTGCGCCGGGGGGCCGGGCACATCCCCGCCACCGCGCTGCCCGATCAGGACGAGGGCAACGTCGGCATCGCCGCCCACCGGGACAGCCACTTCCGCGGCCTCAAGGACATCCGGGAAGACGATACGATCGAGCTGACCACCCTCGACGGCACCTTCCATTACCAGGTGGAGTGGACGAAGATCGTCAAGCCCGCCGACGTCTCCGTGCTCGAGCCCACGGACGAGCCGGCCCTCACCCTGGTCACCTGTTATCCCTTCTACTACGTGGGCTCCGCGCCCGAGCGCTTCATCGTCCGCGCCCACCGGGTCCCCGAGCCGGAAGAATCGGCGGAGTGGCTCGTGGACGTCGACACCGAATGAGCGCCCGGTGAGCTAGACTAGCGGGATGCGCCGCGTCCCGCTGCTGCTCCTGGCGTTTTTTGCCCTGCCCGCCTTCGCGGCAGGTCCCGACATCGGGGAGCAGGAGCAGATGGCGCGCCTCGTCTCCCCGGCCGCCGGGGACGAGTTCACCGCCGGCTCCACCGTCACGATCGAGTGGGAGGAGCTCGCCCTTCCCGAGCACACGGTGGAGTGGGAGGCTTTTCTCTCCGTGGACGGCGGGCGCACCTGGCCGTTGCGCGTCACCCCTCACCTGGACATCTCGATCCGGCGTTTCACCTTCCGGGTGCCGGACCTCCCCACCCGCGAGGCCCGTATCATGCTCCGCTTCGGCGACGAGCGGCGGGAGGTGGGGATGGAGGCTCCCCAGCGCTTCTCCATCGTCCCGGCGGCTTTCCTTTCCCCCCGCAACCGGGTCCGGGTTCTCTCCCGGGGCGAGCGCGCCCGGGCCGGAGACGAGGGGGTCGTGGTCTGGGTCCGCGGCTCGCGCTCGGGCGGCAACCTGCGCGAGGTCGTGGCCTTGGACCCCGTCGCCGAGATGCGCGGGGTCCGTCCCGCCGGCCTGCTCGTCCTTCCCCCGGGCGCGCCGGTCTCTCCCCGTGAGGAGATCCGCCGCCCTTCCCTCTCCCTGGAGCCCGCTCCAAGGCCGCTCGTCCGGACTCCCGAGAAGCGGGAGCCCCGGCCCGCGGCCGTTCCCGTCCGCCTCCTGATCCGCCGCTTCAACGAATAGACCGGGACCGCGTCGCGTTCTCGCCCACGCCGTCGCCTCAGAAGGGTGCGGCGTGAATGTACACGTGTCGAAACAATGAGGTCTATTCGAGGTCCATCATGCGCAGGATTGCTCTGCTTTTCCTTTTTCTTTTCGTTCCCTCCCTGGCGGGCGCCTTCGACGGGCTGCTGCTCCGCCCCGACGGGAGTCCCGCGGCCGGCTACCAGGTCTCGGTGGTCGGATTTCCCATCTCCGTGACCGCCGACGCCGAGGGCCGTTTCCGGATCTCCCCGGATCCCAACCTTCCCTTCCGCCTCGTGGCGACCAGTCCCTCCGGCGAGGTCTCCGCGCCGATCGAGATCGAGGGCTTCCCGGAGGGCGGTCCGGTCCAGGCCACCATTCCGGCCACCTTCGAGGACAGCGTCACCGTGGTCTCGGGCGTGGCGCCGGGCCTGGAGGCTCCTCCGGCAGCGGCCACCACGACCGTGGGCCAGGAGGACCTGGAGCAGCGCCGGCCCCACCGGCTGGTGGATGCCGTCCAGGGCATCGCCGGCGTCTCCCGCTCCGAGGAGGGGCCGACCGGCGTGCCGGCCATCCGCGGCCTCACCCGCGGGCGGACTCTGGTGCTGCTCGACGGCGCCCGGGTGACCACCGAGCGCCGGGCCGGAGCCTCGGCAGCCTACGTCGACCCGTTCACCCTGGCGTCCGTGGAGATCGCCCGCGGCCCCGGCTCCGTGGCCTACGGCTCGGACGCCTTCGGCGGCGTCATCAACGCCACCTCGCGCTACCCCGACCCGGGGAGCCCCGCCTCGCTCAGCTACAGCCTCAACTCGGGTTTCGGCAGCGACGCGGAGGATTCGATCGGGCTGGAGGCGTCGGGCAACGTCCTGGGCGGCGCCCTGCTCGGGCAGTTCCACATGCGCAAAGCCGACAATGCAGAGGCCGGGGGCGGCGAGCCCATCCTCAACACGTCCTATGAGGATCGCGGCGGCGCCCTGCGCTACGTGGTCGAAACGCCCATCGGCCGGCTGCGGGCGGCCTTCTCCATCGTGGACGGCATCGACATCGACAACCCGGCCGCGGACTCCAACGTGACCCGGGCCTTCTACCCGAAAGAGAGCTCCCGGCGCTTCAACCTGGGCCTCGACTCCGGGCAGGTGGGCGGCTGGGAAAACGTGGAGCTGAGCCTGTTCCTGGGCACCTACAGGCTGGCGCTGACCCGCGACCGGCTGCCGACCTCCACCGTGACCCGGCGGATCGACCGCTCGGACACCACCTCTGACGACGGCTCCATCCGCGCCGTCGCGACCCGCCCCGTGGCGGGCGGACGCCTCCAGGTCGGGACCGAATTCGTCTCGCGCTTCAACCTCGAATCCACGACCGAGCGCGAGACCTTCGACCTGGCCGGGAACCAGACCGGGGTCACGCAGCCGCCCGCCATCGACGACGCGCGGCGCGACGACCTCGCCGTCTTCCTCTCCTATGACCATTCCGTCGGCTCGCGCAACCTGGTGTCGGCCGGCGTGCGCGGCGACCGGGTCGAGAGCGAGAACAAGGGCGGCTTCTTCGGCGACAGCTCGACCAAGCACAGCGCACTCTCGGGCTACGCGGCCTTCACCTCCAACTTCGCCAGGAACGCGACGGCCAGCCTGCAGGTGGCGCGCGGCTTCCGCGATCCCACGCTGTCCGACCGCTTCTTCCGCGGCCCGACCGGGCGCGGCTTCGTCACCGGCAACCCCGACCTGGATCCGGAGACGAGCCTGCAGTACGACGGCTCGGTGCGCTGGGCGATCGGGCGCGGCTCCGTGGCCGCCTTCGCCTATGTCTACGAGATCGACGACCTGATCGAGCGCTTCAGCGAGGACGGCGCCAACTTCCTCTTCCGCAACCGGGGCGAGGCCGAGGTCCGCGGCTTCGAGCTCGAGGCCCAGACCCCGCTGGCTGCCGGCTTCACCCTGGAGCTCGCCTTGACCTCGGCGAAGGGCGAGACGGCCGACGGCGTGCCTCTCGACGACATCCCGGCGCGCGGCGGCTTCGCCACCCTGCGCTGGGCGGACGAGCGGCTCTTCGGCTACCTGCGCGGCGGCGCGTTCCAGCGCGACGACCGGCCGGGACCGATCGAGGTCGAGCGGCCGGGGTACAACATCCTCGAGATGGGGGCCGGCTGGCACATCTCCGACCCCGTGGAGCTGCGCCTGGTCGGCCGCAACCTGACCGACGAGCGCTACTGGGAGTCGGCGGACGGGACCGCCACGCTGGCGCGGGGGAGGAGCTTCACGCTGGGATTGGTAGGAAAGATCTAGAAAGGACAAAGGACCAAAAGGACTTAAAGGACGAAAAGGACTTCAGGCAGGCACGCTGCTGTCCTTGGGGTCCTTTAGGTCCTTGGTGTCCTTGAGGTCCTGGGGGGCCAGGGGGATTCTCACCGTGAACTCGCTCCCCTGCCCCTCTCCGCCGCTCTGGGCCGCCACCTGCCCGCCGTGCATCTCGACCAGGCGGTGAACGAGGGTGAGGCCGATGCCGAGCCCGCCGCCCGAGCGGTCCAGGCTCTGCTCTCCCTGGATGAAGAGGTCGAAGATCCGCGGCAGCAGCTCCGGCGGGATGCCGATCCCGTTGTCGCGGACCCGGACCGCCGCCTCCCCGTCTTCGCTCCAGGCCGTGACCTCGATCCTTCCCCCCGGCTCCGTGTACTTGGCGGCGTTGCGCACCAGGTTGCCCAGCACCTGCTCCAGCCGCGTCACGTCGGCGTGAACGGAGAGCCGCTCCGGGGGGAGGTCCACCCGCAGGGCGTGCTCCTTGGCCTCCACGATCGGCCGGGTCATTTCGACCGCGCTGCGCACCGCGTCCCGGAGGTCCACGGGCTCCAGCCGGAGGTCGATCTTGCCGCGGGTGATGCGGGAGACGTCCAGCAGGTCATCCACAAGCCGCACCAGGTGCTGGATCTGGCGCTGGATGACTCCGACGGCCCTCTGCACGGGCGGCTGGGTCGTGCCGATCTGGTCCATCACATGGGCGGCATTGGCGATGGCGCCGAGCGGGTTGCGCAGCTCGTGGGCGAGCATGGCCAGGAACTCGTCCTTGCGGCGGTCGGTCTCGGCCAGGGCATCGGCGCGGGCGCGCAGCTCAGTCGCCAGACGCTCGCTCTCCCGGGTGCGGACGGCGAGGCGGCCGCGCATCTCCTGAAAGGCTGCCGCGAGGCCCGCCACCTCGGTGATGCCGCTGGTCTCCAGGGGGATCGCCGGCAGCGCCGGGTTCCCCGAGGCCATCTCGTCCACCGCGCTGGCGAGCGCGCCCAGGGGGCGGGCGATGAGCCCCGCCACGATGATGCCTCCGATCACCGCCAGCGGCACGACCACCAGGAGCAGCGCGAAGGCCAGGTCCCGTCCCCTGCGCACGCCGGCCAGGGCCGCGGCCTGCGGCCTCTCCACCGCCACCACCCAGTCGAGCCCCGGCACCCGTTCGAACGCGGCGATGCGGCGCGCCATGGCCGGCACCTGGCCGAGCCGGAGCTCCCGGTCCCAGCCGGCGGGCAGGCTCGGCAGCGGGACGTCGGTGTCCTGCCGGCTCGCGATCAGCCGGCCATAGCCGTCGGCGAGGTAGACGGTGGAGCCCGTCCGCGCCAGCCGGCGCGCCAGCAGCTCGGCGTCGAAGGCGCTCACCAGCACACCCCCCATCCTCCCGTCCTCCAGGTGGATCGGCGCGCTCAGGAGGAGGAGCAGCCGCTCCGTCCCGACCAGGTCGACGGGGATGCCGCCTCTGCGCTCCGGGCGCCGCAGGTCGGCGGCCGTATCGGAGGCCAATCGACGCCAGTCGCCAATATCGAGCGGCACCTTGCCGATCGAAGCCAGGACCGTGCCGGCCGCGTCGAGGGTGACGAAGCCGGTCACGTCCGGGTACGACGGGCGGCTCGCCTCCAGCAGCGCGCGCTGGAACACGGGGGTCATCGGCATGCGGCCGGCCAGGGTCGCGACCACGGCGGCGCGGGCACCGCTGAGCTGCACATAGTCGGCCACGTTGCGGGCGATGAGCTGCGCCTCGACCTTGCGCATCTCCAGCACCTGCTCGGTGGCCAGCCGCTCCTCCTGCGAGGTGGCGACCGCGGCCGTGAGCACCAGCGCCACGGAGGTGGCGGTCGTCAGCGAGAAGGCCAGCCGGGTGCGCAGGGAAGCGGGATCAAGCGCCGCGAGCTGGCGCGAGAGCCACGGCAGCAGGGTCAGGGCCAGCCCGCACCCCCAGTACAGGGCGAGGCCGGTCCAGGCCAGGTTCGGCAGGGAAAAGATCAGGCCGAAGGAGAGGAAAGCCGCTCCCCCCGCGAGATGGGCGGCCCAGACATAGGCGGCCGAACGATTCCGGCGGAGATGCGCCGACACGACCAGGCCGCCCCCCAGCGCAAGCGCCAGCCCGATCACCCTCAGGTGAGGGCGCATGACGTCGAAGTACGAGGTGCCGAGCAACACGGGCAGGCCGGCGAGGAGGAGGCCTTGCAGCACGGCGACCAGGCCCATGAGCAGGGCGAAGAGGTCGCGGCCGGCGCGCGAAGCCCGCGGTAGCGTGCCGGCCAGGATCGTCCCGGCGCCGAGCACGCCATAGGCGATCGTCCCCATCCATGCCCGGTTCTGCAGGAAGGAGGCGGAGAGGGCGAGGAGCGTGGCCCCGGCGAGGCCGTGGCCGAGCAGGACGACCGCAGGCCGCGGGCGCAGGATGGCCACCGCGAGCAGCGCGACGCCCGCCACCAGCGCCGACATCCCCCAGAGTCCCCGGTACGGCGCCAGCGCCGTGTACACGGGGGAGGCGAAGCGGTGCGGGGCGACGAGCATGAAGGCGCCCACGAACGCACAGTACGGCCCCAGGGTCCAACGCAAGCTCTCGGCGCTCAGGCGATCCATCGGGCTGCAAGGATACAGAACTCTGACTACAATCCCTCCGTACTTCTGGGAAACCATGGAGGCTTACTGATGCCGAGACGACCCGGACTGACTTTGCCCATCCTCGCCCTTTTCCTGGCAGCGGCCGCGCCGGCCCCCCCGGCCGCCCCGCTGCTCGGGTTCAGCGACGAGCGGGCCGCCCAGCAGCGCGATCTCGAGGCGCGCTTCGACTCCCATCTCAAGGCCGAGAACCTGCGCGAGTGGATGAAGCGCCTCAGCGCCCGCCCCCACCACGTCGGCTCCGCCTACGGCAAGGAGAACGCCGAATTCATGGCCGGGCTCTTCCGCTCCTGGGGCTACGACACGAAGCTTGAGGAGTTCCACGTGCTCTTCCCGACCCCGGCCGAGCGCGTGCTGGAGATGGTCGCGCCCACCCACTTCACCGCCAGCCTGGCCGAGACGGCTGTCCCCGGAGATTCGACCTCCGGCCAGACGGACGAGCAGCTTCCGACCTACAACGCCTACTCGATCGACGGCGACGTCACCGGCGAGCTCGTCTACGTCAACTTCGGCGTGCCCGCGGACTACGAGGAGCTGGAGCGGCGCGGGGTCGACGTCAAGGGCAAGATCGTGATCGCCCGCTACTACGGCTCCTGGCGCGGCATCAAGCCCAAGGTGGCGGCCGAGCACGGCGCCATCGGCTGCATCATCTACTCCGATCCCCGGGAGGACGGCTACGGACAGGGCGATCCCTATCCCAAGGGGGGCTGGCGTCCCGAGCAGGGCGTGCAGCGCGGCTCCGTGGTCGACATGCCGACCTACACGGGCGACCCGCTGACTCCGTTCATCGGCGCCACCAAGGACGCGAAGCGCCTGAAGCGGGAGGAGGTGACGACCCTCACCAAGATCCCGGTCCTGCCCATCTCCTATGCCGACGCCCTCCCCCTGCTGCGCGCGCTCGGCGGCCCCCTGGCGCCGGGGAACTGGCAGGGTGGGCTGCCGACCCCCTACCACCTCGGCCCGGGGCCGGCGAAGGTCCACCTCAAGCTCAAGTTCGACTGGAACATCGTCCCGGCCTACGATGTGATCGCCCGCATGGAAGGCTCCGAGCACCCGGACCAGTGGATCGTCCGCGGCAACCATCACGACGCGTGGGTCAACGGCGCCACCGATCCGATCAGCGGCATGGTCGCGGTGATGGAGGAGGCCCGCGCCATCGGCGAGCTGGCGAAGACCGGCTGGCGTCCGAAGCGCACGCTCGTCTTCGCCGGCTGGGACGCCGAGGAGCAGGGACTGCTCGGCTCGACGGAGTGGGCCGAGACCCACGCCGCCGAGCTGCGCGACAAGGCCGTGGCCTACATCAACTCGGACAGCAACTCGCGCGGCTTCCTGGGCATCGGCGGCTCCCACACGCTGGAGGTGCTTTCCAACCAGGTGGCCCGCGACGTGACCGATCCGCAAAAGGGGGTGACCGTAGCCGAGCGCCTGCGCTCCGGGCGGATCTTCTTCGGCGACCCCGAGGACCGCAAGGCGGCGCTCGCCGGCCAGCCGTTCCACCTGGACGCGCTGGGTTCGGGCTCCGACTTCACCCCGTTCCTGCAGCACCTGAACATCGCCTCGATCAACCTCGGCTACGGCGGCGAGGAGGAGTACGGCCAATACCACTCCATCTACGACTCCTTCGACCACTACGTCCGCTTCATGGACCCCGACTTCTCCTACGGTGTCGCCCTGGCGAAGACCGGCGGCCGGCTGGTGCTGCGGCTGTCCGAAGCCGACGTCCTCCCCATGGAGTTCACCCGCCTGGCCGACGCGGTCGGCACCTACGCCGACCAGGTGGTGAAGCTCGCCGATCAGATGCGGACGGAGACCGAGGAGCGCGCCAAGCTCCTCGATGAGAAGATCTACGAGACGTTCGACGATCCCACGAAGACGCTGGTGGCGCCGAAGCGGCACGACCCGGTGCCGCACCTGAACTTCGCGCCGCTCCTCAACGCGGTCGGCACGCTGCGCAAGAGCGCCCAGGCCTACGACAGCGCCTGGTCCAAGGGCGGCGGACCGATCCTGCCGGCCGCGACCCGGGACAAGCTCGACGCCATCCTGATGAAGACCGAGCGCGCCCTGGGCACCAAGGAGGGTCTGCCGGGCCGTCCCTGGTACCGCCACCAGATCTACGCGCCCGGCTTCTATACCGGCTACGGCGTGAAGACCCTGCCCGCCGTGCGTGAGGCGATCGAGCAGCGCCAGTGGAAGGACGTCGCCGGCAACATCGAGGTGCTGGCGCGCACCATCGAAGGCGTCGCCAAGGAGATCGACAGGGCTACGGCGCTGCTGGGCGGGAAGTAAAGGACCCAAAGGACGAAAAGGACCAAAGGGACCTAAAGGACACGAAGCTACGTCCTTCAGGTCCTTTAGGTCCTTTAGGTCCTTGGCAGCACCCGCACGTCGAAGGCCCCGGTAACCACCCTCCCGCCGCTCTTGACCTGCACCCAGATGCGATACCGCCCCGGGCGAGGAAACTCATAAGGGAAAGAAACCGCGCTCACGGCCTGATGGCCGTGGGCGTGAGCCGTGGTTACCCCCAGCTTGCGCTCGAACGCCTGCTGGGATGCCATCGAGAAGCTCCCCACGGGATGGAGGTGCACGAAGACCTCGCCGTCCGGCCGGGTGATCACGGCGTGCCCCATCATCCCCATGTACGGCTCCAGGGGGACCTTGGCCTCGAAACGGAGGTCCACCTCGCGGCCCGCCACCAGGGGAATCTTGAGCCAGGTCAGCCCCCCGTCGCCAGCATTGCCCGCGAGATGCCACGAATCGTCCGGGTCCGTGGCGGGACCCGCGGGGATGGCCGGGATGTCCACCACGTCGGTGAGCGTCTGCGGGAAGCCGCTCTCGTGGACGACGTCGCCGTAGACCCGGTAGCGCCCCGCGGGAAGCGCCGGCAAGGCCACCTCGAAGCGCTCCTGGGTTCCCCTGGGGACCGGATGGAGGTGGGCGAAGGCGTCCAGCCCGGGCTCGCGCACGAGGAACAGGTGCATGAGCTTGCCGTGGTCCGGGATCAGCGGCGCCCACTCGCGGCTGCGCACGTCGTTGATGTCCAGGGCCAGGACGCCGTCCCGCACCGAGGCCTCGACCGCGAACGGCCGGTATAGATCCGCCCGCTCCTCGGCCTCCACGCTGTCCCACCAGCTCTTGCCGCCGATCAGGACGAGCGCCAGGAGCACGCCGGTGATCGCGGCGACGATCCGGGCGCGGAGCCGGCGGCGGACGTCCGGGACCTCCCCGGGCGCGAGCCCGCTCTCCCGCACCGCGGACCCGACGATGGTGACCGCCCCGGCGAAGAGGAACAGGCCCAGGGCCGCAAGCACGATCCCGAGGCCGCGCTGCATCCCCTTGAGCCGCGTCGGCGCCGTGACCACGGGCACCAGGGCCACGCCGTCCCCCACCTGGACCCGCACCGTGTAAGACCCCTGCGTCATCAGCCAGAGCTGCGCGGCGAAGAGGCCGGGGTCTCCGGGGACCGGCGAGGCCACGTCCGGCGGCGGAGCGCCCTCGATCCCGGTCCTGTAGTACACCGGCTGCACCGTCACCCGCTCCGGCTGTCCCCCTTCGGAGCCCTCTTTCAGGCGGACGGTGATCTCCGCAACCCCCGGCACGACCTCGGGAGGGCGGACGATCACCCGGATCGGGTGGGGGCCGGCCTCGCCGTCGAAGAACACGTTCGGGCTCCCCACGTGCGCGAGGACAGCCGCGGGCAGGAGAAAGAGAAGAAAAAGGAGGAGGAGCCGCCGCCTCACCGCCGCACCCGCGACATCCAGCTCCCCCACCAGAGCCCGACCCGGGTCGAGAGGATCGCGAGCAGGAGCGCGGTCCCGAGCCCGGCCGGCGTCACCGGGTCCTCGTCAAGCTGCCAGAACACGTAGCGGTAGGCCCCGGGCTCGTCGCCGTAGCTCCACTGCATGTCCCCGGCGAAGAACCAGTTGCGCGAGGCCGGAGACAGCAGGAATTCCGCGAACAGCCACTGGGTCGCAAAAAACAGGATGAGAAAGGCCGCCGAGAGCCCCACGGCCAGCAGCCAGTCGTTTGTTGTCTTGCCCCGGAGGCCCCGCCGCTGGAGGATCCAGTCGACCGCGGCGGCCGGGACGATCAGCAGGAGCGGGAAGAGCGGCGGCACCATGTGATCCAACGGGTTGTCGATCGGGCCGAGCATCGGCCGCGCCGGGAAGAGCGGC
Organism: Thermoanaerobaculia bacterium; assembly: GCA_036277235.1. GTDB lineage: Bacteria > Acidobacteriota > Thermoanaerobaculia > Multivoradales > UBA5704 > DATMER01. The sequence goes on from DASUNJ010000570.1 coordinate 23,914, forward strand.
AGGATCCAGACCATGGCGAGCGTGATCAGCATGTAGAAGGCCGCGGTCAGGGTGGCGGCCCAGCGCAGGCGCGAGGCGCGGGCCGCCGCCACCAGCATCACGGGGTAGACGCCGCAGGAGGCCTTGTAGAAGAAGGCGGTGTGCTGGGAGTTCGGGTAGCTGTACTCGGTGAGCAGGATCGTCAGCATCGAGAGCACGGCCCCGGCGGCGTAGACGAAGGCGATCCCCCATCGGCGGACACCCTGGCCCCGGCCCTCGGCGGCGCGGTTCTGCGGCGCCAGCACCAGGAGCATGGCGCCGAGCTGGATCCCGATCATGCCGGCCGCGAGCACCATGTGCGGCGGCGAAAGGATCTCCACGTCCAGGCCGTAGGCGTTGTGCCACCAGTCGTCGAAGGGGGCCGAGGTGAGCATGGCGAGCGCGCCCCAGATCGCCACCCAGGCGCCGAGCGGGGCGCGGAACCCCCAGAAGCGCACGGCCACGTCGCGCTCCCCGGGCGTGCCCGCGAACGTGGTCTTGAGCGCCAGCCAGCCGCCGCAGATCCCCGCCAGCACACCGCCCAGGTAGATGGCCATGTGGGCGGGAGTCCAGAAGGTGTCCCGGCCGATCGTCATGTGCCAGGAGATGTCCCAGAGGATGCCCACCACGATGCTGGTGGAGCCCACCAGCATGGCCGCGACGTGCCAGGGCAGGGCGGCGGTGCGGGAGACGGCTGCGGCGGGGGCGATCGATTCCATGAAAGATCCTCGCGGCGAGCGGCTCGCTTTGGCAGCTCTCGTGTACCTGGGTATTTTAGAGGGCTCTCCTTGCGCGTGCTTACCGGGTCCCTTACGACCAGCCAGAACGCTGTAAGCCAGCCGTATCCCTCCTTCGGGGCGAGATCGCATGGATCTCGCCCCCTTTTTCTTCCTCGATGAGGCCACGGGCGCGTTTTTCCGTCCCCGCGCACCAGAGAGTACAGCACCTCACCCGTCTCTCGACCTCCTCGATCGGGGAGGATCACACGAAAGGACCCTTCATGAAGAGTATCGTCGCTCTCTCCCTCTTCGCCCTCCTGGGTGCCAGCGCAGGGCACGCGGCATCGGGGACCACGGTTGCCGTCTCCGTCAAGGCCGAGCTCAAATGCTCCGGCGATGTCATCTCCAGCGACAATGCCGGAGAGGTGCACGCATACCTGCAAGAGGGCTTGGAGCAGGCTGTTTCCGACGATTACATCGCAAAGCTGGAGAAGGGGCTGCTGAGCGATTTCCTTTCGGCTGTCTCAGTCGACCTGGAACGGCGAATCCTCTTCCTGCAGCAGTATGAGGACTCCGGATTCAGTGCTGACAGCGCCGCTGCCGTCGCAAAGGCGCTGGGAACGTCGGACATGTGCGGACCAGGGTATGCATGCGGCGCCGGCAGTGTCGGAAATTCCAGCAACTGCTCGGGTTGCGGGTTCGACGAGATTACGCCCCGGACGACTCCCCGCACCTGCAATTATTCCTGCACCATGTGTTGCGCCTATTACGGGAATCCGGCAGGTTGCGTGGGGAGCTGTGCCCCGAGCGATCCCTGCTGACCGCTAGGAGCCTGCGATCAGGTCTCTGAGGACGATCGGGTCCACGGGCTTCACCAGGTGGTGATCGAAGCCGGCGGCCCTGCCGCGGTCGCGGTCGCTCTCGGTGCCATAGCCGGTCACCGCCACCAGCAGCATGCCGTCGTGGCGGGGGTCCTGGCGCAGGCGCGCCGCCACCTGGTAGCCATCCATGCGCGGCAGCCCGATGTCGAGCAGCAGAACCTCGGGGAGGAACTCGCCGGCCGCGTCGAGCGCCTCCTGGCCGTCGTAGGCGAGGCGCACCCGGTGGCCCGCCAGCTCCAGGAGCATGCCCAGGCTCTCGGCCGAATCCCGGTTGTCG